>JALQVJ010000133.1 GCA_023260355.1 Burkholderiaceae bacterium
TGCACGCGATCATCATGACGGGCGCGATTCCGGTGTTTCTGAAGCCGACGCGCAACCACTACGGCATCATTGGGCCCATCGACCAGAGCGAGTTCGAGCCCGACGCCATTCGCGCCAAGATTCGCGCCAACGCCTTGCTCAAAGACGTCGATGCCGACACGGTGCTGCCACGCACGCTGACGCTGACACAGTCGACCTACGACGGCGTGCTCTACAACACCCAGGCGATCAAAGAAAAGTTAGATGGCTACGTGGCCAACATTCATTTTGATGAGGCATGGCTGCCCCATGCGGCGTTTCACCCGTTCTATGGCAGTTTTCACGCGATGGGCAAAAACCGCGTGCGCCCCAAAGAGTCGGTGGTTTACGCCACGCAGTCGATCCACAAATTGTTGGCCGGTATCAGCCAGGCGAGCCACGTGCTGGTGCAAGACTCGCAGACGGTGCAGCTGGACAAGCACTTGTTCAACGAGTCGTATCTGATGCACACCTCGACGTCGCCGCAGTACGCAATCATTGCCAGCTGTGATGTGGCTGCCGCCATGATGGAGCCACCCGGTGGCACTGCATTGGTGGAAGAGAGCATTCTGGAGTGCATGGACTTTCGCCGTGCGATGCGCAAGGTGGAGGCCGACTTTGGCCCCAAGGACTGGTGGTTCAAGGTCTGGGGCCCCACCGACATGGTGGAAGAGGGCTTGGGCAGTCCCGAGGACTGGATGCTCGGCAGCGACAAAGAACACAACTGGCACGGCTTTGGCAAACTGGCTAAGGGCTTCAATATGCTTGATCCGATCAAGGCCACGGTGGTCACGCCCGGCTTGGATTTGGATGGCACCTTCGCCGATTCGGGTATCCCGGCGTCGATCGTGACCAAGTTTTTGGCCGAGCACGGTGTGGTCGTCGAAAAGACTGGGCTGTACTCGTTCTTCATCATGTTCACGATTGGCATCACCAAGGGCCGCTGGAACACCCTGCTGACTGCGCGGCAGCAGTTCAAGGATGATTACGACCGCAACAACCCCTTGTGGCGTGTGATGCC
>JALQVJ010000154.1 GCA_023260355.1 Burkholderiaceae bacterium
AGGGCTTGCGCCGGCCTCAGCCGGCTTCAACTGGCAAGCTTGAGTCGCGACACCACTCGCTCCAGCTGCCGGCGTACAAACCTTTGGCAGGGAGCCCCGCAACGGCCAATCCAATCAGATTGGGCACGGCACTGACCCCACTGCCGCAGTAGGCGACCACGTGTTGGGTGTTGCCTTCGCCGACAAGTGCGGCCCACTCTTGTTGCAGCACAGATGCCGGCTTGAAGGTGCCATCGCTGTTGAAGTTTTCAGTGAATGGGCGATTCAGTGCACCTGGAATGTGTCCTGCGACGGGGTCGATCGGTTCGGTTTCACCGCGGTAGCGCGGGCCACCACGCGCATCAATCAGTTGCTGCTGATCCGTGCCCAGATTCGCGACCACTTCGGCTTGCGTGATGAGGTTCTCCAGCGGTGCGCCCAGCGGATAGGTCACCACCGGCGTGGTGCTGCTTGCGCCAGATTCAACGGCTCCGGCTGCATTCACCCATGCATGCCAGCCACCATCGAGCACTTGAACAGCCTGGTGTCCACACCAGCGCAGCATCCACCACAGACGCCCTGCGACGAGTGTGCCAACCTTGTCGTACACCACGACATGCGTGGCTGGCGTGATACCCATGCGCCCGAGTCTTTGTGCGAATACTTCGCGTGTGGGGAGCGGGTGCCTGCCGCCATTGATGGCCTCAGTGCCGTGTGCGCTCAGGTCGGCATCCAAGTCTGCATAGATCGCCCCCGCGATGTGCTCGGCTTCAAATTGTTGGCGGCCCAGGGCGGTGTTGTCCAAGTGAAACGTGCAGTCAATGATGGTCACGGCGTCGCCGTTGGCCAATTTTTGGCGCAACGCCTCGGCATTGATCAAGGGGTAGTGAGTCATGCATCCATCTCCTTTGGCGCGGGTTCAGGCAGCGCGCGTGCGCGCAAGACGGTTGCGAGCATACCGCTGATGACGATGATGGCCATGCCAAGCCAGCTGAACCATGGCATGTCATCTTGGAAAATCACCACCCCATACAGCGCGGCAAAAGCGATCCCTGCGTATTGCAGGTTGGCAACCAGCAGCGTGGCGCCGCTGCCATACGCGCGAGTGATGCACCACTGGCCCAGCGTTGCCAACAGGCCCACGGGAATCAACCAAATCGCATGCCACGACCAGCCGCTGGCACCAATCCACCACGTGCCAATGGCACCGCACAGACAGCTGGCCAGGGAAAAGTAAAACACCACGCGTGTCTCTGGCTCACCGAGTTTGGTCAACGCGCTCACTTGCAAATAGGCCAAAGAGGCCATGAATCCTGAGCTCAACCCCACCAGTGCGGCAAAAGACTGATCGCTTTCAAATGTGGGTCTAAGCAACAAGGCAACGCCGAAGAAGCCGCTGATGATGGTCACCATCAAAGGCAATTGGCGCTTGGTTTGGCCGCGCTTGCTCTGGTAGAGCCACCCTGTGGCTAGCAAAATCACCCCGATCCAGACGCTGCTCATGTAATTCAAAGTCATGCCCGTGGCAATGGGAATGCGGGCGAGTGCATAGAACCAAGACAGCAATGCGGTCACACCGACGATTGACCGCCAGACATGCATGAGTGGCACAGGCGTTGCAAAGCCAGCACCCGTTTGTCGCACCAAGGCACCCATGAACAGGACGCCAATGAGTCCGCGGTACATCACAATTTCAAAGTTGTGATATCCCTCAGATGCAAACTTCACGCACACGCCCATCGTGGCAAATGCCAGCGCGCCGAGCAGGGACCAATAGGCGTGTTTGGGTTGTGAAGGAGCCATGGCGTTGGATGTGAAAAGGCGACCACTTGGTCGCCTTGATGGGTTAGGGGGAGACAGGTGCGCCTGTCATCTTTTTTCGGTACCACTCGTGGAAATGCTGCATGCCGTCTTCCATTGGGCTTTGGTAAGGCCCAACCTCATCGTCACCGCGATCCATGAGGGCGCGTCGACCTTCGTCCATGCGCTCGGCAATCTCGTCGTCCTCGACAGCCGTTTCCATGTAAGCCGCGCGTTGAGCTTCGATGAACTCAGGCTCAAATGCCAGGATTTCCTCGGGATAGAAAAACTCGACCACGTTCATGGTCTTGGTCGGACTGATCGGGCGCAGTGTCGACACCGTCAGCACGTGGGGATACCACTCAACCATGATGTGTGGGTAATAGGTCAACCAAATGGCGCCCTGGTTGGGCAGCTCGCCACCGGTGTACTGCAACAGCACGTCGTGCCACTTTTCGTACACCTTTGAGCCTGGGCGCTTGAGGTTAGTGATGCCAACGGTTTGCACTGAGTACTCGGATTTGAACTCCCACTGCAGATCGTCACAGGTCACGAAGTTGCCCAAACCCGGGTGGAAAGGTTCAACGTGGTAGTCCTCGAGGTACACCTCGATGAATGTCTTCCAGTTGTAGTTGCACTCGTGCATCTCAACATGGCCGAGTTGGAAGCCCTCGAAGCTCAAGCTACCGGCGGGGCCCATGCCCTCCAAGTCGCTTCGGATATCGCGGT
>JALQVJ010000219.1 GCA_023260355.1 Burkholderiaceae bacterium
TTCGCTCAGGCCCGAGTTGGCTTTGATGGTGATCTTGTTCTCTTTGCCAGTGCCTTTGTCTTTGGCGCCCACATGCAAGATGCCGTTGGCGTCAATGTCAAATGACACTTCAATTTGAGGTGTGCCACGTGCAGCAGGTGCGATGCCTTCAAGGTTGAACTCACCCAAGCACTTGTTACCAGAAGCCATTTCGCGCTCGCCTTGGTAGACCTTGATGGTCACGGCAGGTTGGTTGTCTTCGGCGGTCGAGAAGGTTTGTGCAAACTTGGTAGGCACTTTGTCAAAAAACGCCAACTCGCCGGCATGCATCAGCGCGTTGTCGTTCAAACGGAACGACAGCAAGACTGCCTTTTTAAGCCATTGGTGCACCGTCCACTGGCCCACACCCTCACGCGTGGCGACGCGCAGGCGACCTGTGTTCAGTTCGTTAAGCGCATGCTCAACCGCATCCACAACCTCTTTGGGGGCGGCGCTGGGTGAGAGATTGGCGCGGTCTTCCCACGCGTTGTCGATGATGGTTTGGAGTTGTTGGGTCATGAGATTCAATCGGTGTGGCCTGAGCGGGGCTCAAGCGGTTTGACAAAAGGAAACGATGCGTTGGGCGGCTTCGACGCATTCGGCGGTTTCAGCCACCAGTGCCATGCGCACGCGACCTGCGCCGGGGTTGTGGCCATCGACGTCGCGCGCCAAATAGCTGCCCGGCAACACCGTGACATTGTATTGGGCATAGAGTGCCTGCGCGAAAGCTGTGTCACCACCGTTGAACCGCTCGGGCACGCCAGCCCACAGATAAAAACCAGCGTCCGGCAAGCGCACATCCATCACCGAGGCGATCAGCGGCGTGACAGCGGCAAACTTCTGGCGATATTGCTCTCGGTTGTCGACCACGTGTGCTTCATCCGCCCACGCGGCTGCGCTTGCGGCCTGCACAGCCACGCTCAATGCCGCACCGTGGTAGGTGCGGTAGAGCAAGAACTGCTTGAGTACGTCGGCATCACCGGCCACAAAGCCACTGCGCAGGCCCGGGGCATTGCTGCGCTTTGACAGGCTGGTGAGGAAGACCAAGCGCTTGAAATCTGTGCGTCCCAGCTCTTTGGCGACTTGCAAAGCGCCCAGTGGGGGCTCATCGCCGAAGTAGATTTCGCTGTAGCACTCGTCAGCAGCGATGACGAAGCCGTATTGATCACTCCATGCAAACAGCTGCGCCCACTCCTCACGCGTCATGACAGCACCGGTGGGGTTGCCGGGAGAGCAGACGTAGACCAACTGCACCTGCGCCCACTGTTCTGGCGTGACCCTTGACCAGTCCAGGCCAAAATTTTTCTTGGGGTCGCTCGGCACGTACAAGGGGTCAGCGCCTGCCAGCAGGGCAGCCCCTTCGTAAATTTGATAGAACGGGTTGGGGCTCATCACCTTGGCGCCCGAACGCGTGGGGTCGACCACCGTTTGGGCCAGTGAAAACAAAGCCTCTCGGGTACCGCTCACTGGCAAAATTTGGGTGGCAGGGTCTAATGCGACGCCATAGCGGCGCTGGGCCCATTCGGCGCATGCCTGCTTGAACGCTGGGGTTCCGCCCGTTGCCGGATACGTCGCCAAGCCACTGAGGTTGGCGTTCAGGGCGTCCGTGATCACGCGTGGCGTGGGGTGCTTGGGCTCGCCGATCCCAAGCGAAATCGCTCGAAATTCAGGGTTGGGCGTGACAGACGCGAACAGCGCGCGCAGGCGTTCAAACGGGTAGGGTTGTAGCCGGGAGAGCAGTGGGTTCATGGCTGCGCATTATCCCGAATTCTGCGTGGCCCCAAACGGGACGCGCTCAGGCCACAGCCATTTGACGCTGGCTGACCAGACTCATCAAGTCATTGAATCGTTGGCCCTGGATCAGCACGTGCTGCCGCGCGACATTTGCGGCTTGGTCGGCTTGGCCACTCCGAATGGCGTCGACCAATTCCCGATGCTCCTTCACAGATTGTCCAATGCGGTCACGCACTTGCAGCTGCAGTCGGCGATACGGCTTGAGGCGGTTTTTGAGCGCGATGGTTTGCTGAATCAAGTACTCGTTGCCGCTGGCCTTGTAGATCAGTTGATGGAAGGCTTCGTTGGCATGGTAGTAGTTGTTGGCGTTGCCTTGATCGGCTTCGATCTCGCATTGCTTCACTGCCAGCGCCATGTCGGTTTGCATCGCATCGTCTGCGCGCCTAGCGGCCAGTCGAGCGCACATGGCTTCGAGCTCCGCCATCACCTCGAACATTTCAATCAGGCGCGAGACACTCAATGTAGACACATAGGTTCCCCGCTTGGGCAGCGTTTCACCCTTGGCGATCGAAGGCGGCACGTTCCAGTAAGGACTGAATTCGATGTACTGCATCTCGGCTTCGAAGAGCGGCGTGCGCGTTTTCTGCGCGTTGCCGACAATGACTTTTATCG
>JALQVJ010000253.1 GCA_023260355.1 Burkholderiaceae bacterium
TCATGTCCACTGAAGCGGCTGAAAACTCAGCGCCTGCGCTTTCCGCCATGTTGATTTACATCATCATGGCGCTGGTGCTGGCGTTCAAGCCCAAGGGCCTGTTCCCTCCGAAGGTGCGCTGATGCAATCCCATTACCCCAAACTCACACTGGTCGTGATGGTCCTGCTGGCCATCGTCCCGCCCGCGTTGTACCTGAGCGGACACACCTTTTACCTCGATGTGGCAACGCGTTTGACCATTCTCGCGATTGCCGCGGTCAGTCTCAATTTGATCTTGGGCTACGGCGGTCTTGTGTCTTTTGGCCACGCGGCCTATGTCGGGCTTGGCGCCTATGCCGTCGGCATTCCAACCTACCACGCCATTTACGGTGGCTTGGAAGAATGGGGCCTGGCCTCCATGTCAGGATGGCTGCATTTTCCCCTGGCCATGGGGATTTGTGCTGTGTTTGCACTCATCACCGGCATCGTTTGTCTGCGCACCAAGGGCGTGTACTTCATCATGATCACCATGGCATTTGCGCAGATGGTGTACTACGCCATCGTATCCATCCGCACGTACGGCGGGGACGATGGGCTCACGATCGATGCGCGATCTGAGTTTCCAGGTATTTCTCTGGACAACCCTTTGGCGCTATTCGCGATTTCGTACGTGCTGCTGGTGTTGTGCATGTGGTTGGTGCGCACCATCGTGCACTCGCGCTTTGGCATGGTTTTGCAAGGTGCCAAAGGCAACAACGAGCGCTTGGTCACGATGGGCTACAACACCTACCGCTATCAGCTGATCGCCTACGTGATTTCAGGTGCGATGGCGGGTTTGGCGGGCGCGTTGCTGGGGAACTTCACCACCTTTATCTCGCCCGAGATGATGGATTGGACGCGCTCTGGTGAGTTGATGTTCATGGTTATTTTGGGTGGCGTGGCAACCACCGTGGGACCCGTTTTGGGTGCCGTGGCCTTTTTGTTGATCGAAGAAGTGCTGTCGACGTTCACGGTGTATTGGCAACTGCCATTCGGCATTTTGCTGATGCTCGTTGTGATGTACAGCAAAGGCGGCCTGTCCCAAATCGTCAGCGGCTGGGCCGCACGCCTGTCCAAGGCGCAAAGCAGATCAGAAGGGGGCAAACCATGAGCCAAGCGATCCTAGAAACCCGCGGCTTGATGAAGGCATTCGGAGGCATCCGCGCCACAGACGACCTCAACCTGAGTGTCATGCCAGGCGAATTGCACGCCATCATTGGCCCCAACGGTGCTGGCAAGACCACGCTGATCACGCAGCTGTGCGGGACACAGTTTCCCGACAGCGGACAAGTCATTTTCAACGGCCAAGACGTCACCCGCGTGCCGGCGCATGCACGTGCGCATCTGGGGATGACCCGTTCGTTCCAGATCACCTCGCTGGTGATGGACATGAGCGTGCTGGACAACGTCGCTTTGGCGGCGCAAGCGCACATGGGGTCGAGCTATCGGCTCTTCAAAGCGGCGCGCAAGGACAAGCCCGTGCGCGATTTGGCCATGCAATGCTTGGCCCGCGTTGGACTTGACGCCCAAGCCCACCGCCTCACGCGCGAGCTTTCGCACGGCGAGCACCGCCATATCGAAATCGCCATTGCACTGGCATCCCAAGCGCCCCTCATGCTGCTCGATGAGCCCATGGCAGGGCTTGGTGTTGAAGAAGGCCATGCGATGGTCAAGCTGCTTAAGGAAATCAAGGGCGAACGCACCATCGTGCTGATCGAGCACGATATGGACGCAGTGTTTGCTTTGGCAGATCGGATCTCAGTCCTGGTTTATGGCCACATCATTGCGACGGGCAAGCCTGACGAAATCCGTCAAAACGCAGACGTGCAAGCGGCCTATTTGGGCGAAGAAAGCGAGGCACACTGATGCTCGACGTACAAGGATTGCAGGCCCATTACGGCACTTCACAAGCGCTCTTCAATGTCAATTTATCCATTGGCAGTGGCCAGGTCGCGACGCTTTTGGGTCGCAACGGCATGGGCAAAACCACCACGATCAATTCGATCATGGGCATCGTCAAGCCCAGCGGCGGCTCGCTGGTCTTCGATGGCGCGCAACTCAAGGGCCAAGCCTCGTTCAAAATCGCGAATTTGGGGATTGGTTTGGTGCCCGAGGGGCGACAGATTTTTCCGAACTTGAGCGTTCGAGAAAACCTCGTCGCCACCGCGTCGAACCACTTGGGTCAAAGCACCCCCTGGACGCTTGAGCGCGTGTTTGAGCTGTTCCCTGAGCTGCAGACACGCCTCACATCGATGGGCAATTTGCTCTCGGGCGGGGAGCAACAGATGTTGGCCATTGGCCGCGCGCTGATGACCAACCCCAAGCTCTTGATCTTGGATGAGGCGACCGAAGGACTTGCGCCACTGGTGCGCAAGCGCATTTGGGAGGCCTTGGATCGCATTCGGCAAACGGGGCTGTCGATCCTCATCGTCGACAAGAACCTGCACGACTTGGTGCGCCTCGCGGATCGCCATTTCATCATCCAGCGCGGGGAGACCGTGTGGTCGGGCACCAGCGGCGAGTTGATGGCAGACGAGGCAGCGCGCGGCACCTATCTGGGCCTCTAGCGCCTTCGGTTACCCGGACTGCCGCAGCGCTGAGTGGTTGGGCCTTGGCGCCATGGCGCCATGGCATTGTTGCAGGCGCTGTTCGCGTGTCAGTTCCATGCGAACGGCCGCAGCGCTATGGCTGTAGCGAGGGGCGCACCGAGGTGTGCCGGGGTGTGTGTCGGGCCGGCTCTGTTCGGGTCGGCGACAATGCTCCCTTTGTCTCCAATTGCCCGCCATGCGTTTCTTGCCCCAAGTCCATCGCCAAACATCCCTGCGAGAGTTTGTTTTTCTCATGGCTGGGCTCATGAGTGTGGTCGCCATGGGCGTCGATGGCATGTTGCCAGCACTGGCCGAGATGCGGGTCGATTTGGCTGTGGCGCAAGCCAGCGACATGCAATACGTGGTGTTGGTCTTGTTTCTGGGCTTGTCAGCAGGCCAATTGGTGTGCGGCCCTGCAGCGGATCGCTATGGCCGCAAACCCGTGATCGCGGTGGGCTTCAAGATTTGAAGATGCGTCAAAACCTGCGATATAGGCGGCTCTGGCCGCAGCAACCGCAGCACTCTCGTTCGCTCGTCGTGCTCCCATTTCCGCGATGTAGCGGTCTCCGGCCGCAATCC
>JALQVJ010000330.1 GCA_023260355.1 Burkholderiaceae bacterium
CTGGCCGACATTTCCATCGAGAACACGGCGACCGGTAGCCCCTCGTTCAGCGCGACGTGTTCCGCAATATTGATCGCAAAGGCTGTTTTCCCCATACTGGGTCGCGCCGCGAGCACCACCAAATCGCCTGCTTGCAGCCCAGAGGTCATGCGATCCATGTCGATGAAACCTGTGGGCACCCCGGTGATGTCGTTCGGGTTGTCAGCCATTTCCTGCACGCGATCCAGCAAATCCACCACCAACGCGTTCATGCTCTGGAAGCCCTGCTTCATTCTTGAGCTTTCTTCGCCGATTTGGAATACGCGCTGCTCCGCCATGTCGAGCACTTCGGCCACATTGCGGCCTTGGGGATTGAACGCAGTCGTGGCGATCTCGTCGCTGGCAGCGATCAATTTGCGCAATACCGCGCGCTCACGGACGATTTCGGCGTACCGCCGGATATTCGCCGCACTGGGAACGTACTGAGCAAGCGCGTTCAAATATGAGAGCCCACCGACCTCACTGCCCTTCCCAGCGTTTTGAAGTTGCTCATAAACGGTCACCACATCAGCAGGCTTGGACTGATTCACCAAGGTGGAAATCGCGTCAAAGATCAGCCGGTGTTCGTACCGGTAGAAGTCGCTCTCGTTCAATAGATCACCGACGCGATCCCACGCACCGTTGTCCAAGAGGAGACCGCCCAGGACGCTGGATTCGGCCTCAGTCGAGTGCGGTGGAACACGCAGACTCGCCAACTCTGGATCTGAAGATCCGTAGTTCATTTCATCGGCCAAAGAGGACTGCATGCGGGTCAAACTTTCTGATTTCGAGATGGGGAGGTGTGGCCACTATCCTAAGGCGAATCCCACCACCTGTTGGTGGATAACTCTGTGCACAAGCCGGGTATATCCGGTGTATTTCAGTCGAAGAACTGTGGAAACCTCGTGCGCGGCAAGACGTCAAAAAAAAACCGCCCGAAGGCGGTTTTTAGCAAGTCCGATTGCAATCAGGCGGCATCGCCAATCACGTGGACTGACACGTCAACTTCGACGTCGGTGTGCAAATGCACGCTCACGGTGTACTCGCCTGCGGCCTTGAGGGGGCCGTGGGGCATGCGAACCTGTGCTTTGGCAACATCGAGTGACAACGCTTGCATGGCTTCTGCGACGTCATGGTTGGTGACTGAACCGAACAAGCGGCCATCAACACCTGCCTTTTGGGTGATGCTCACCACCAGGCCATCCATCTTCGCAGCCAGGGCTTGGGCAGCAGCCAGCTTTTCAGCGGCCAGCTTTTCCAACTCTGCACGGCGGGCCTCAAACTCAGCCAACGCGCTTTGCGTGGCGCGGCGTGCCTTGCCAGAAGGAATCAGGAAGTTGCGTGCAAAGCCGTCTTTGACTTTGACAACATCACCCAGTGCGCCCACATTGGCGACTTTTTCAAGAAGAATAATTTGCATGGTGTGGTCCCCTTAAACGCGGTGCTGGTCCGAGAAGGGCAGCAATGCCAGGAAACGCGCACGCTTGATGGCCGTCGTCAGCTGGCGCTGATAAATCGCACGGGTACCGGTCAAACGAGCGGGAATGATCTTGCCGTTTTCAGCGATGAAATCACGCAAAGTATCGATGTCTTTGTAGTCGATTTCTTCGACGCCAGCCACGGTAAAGCGGCAGAAACGCTTGCGCTTGAACAGCAGCGATTGGGTGTTGCGCTTGGGGCGCTTGTCTTTATTGAATCGTTTGGGTGCAGCCATGATGACTTTCCTAACTGTTTAAATCAAATTCTGAATGTGAAAAACCACACTTTTGCCAAATCGCGCATTGGATAGAAAGCCTTCGAAGCCACGCGTTTCACCTACCTGCAACCGATCTATTGCTTGCGCCATTTGATCGAATGCCACCGCCTTGAGCCTCAGTTGGTTCTGTCTGGGACGACCTGCATCCAGGATGCTTGCCGTTTGTTCCAGCCAAAAGTCCAGCGCAGCTAGTCCTGCGGGGGTGTAACGCAATGGGTTTTTTTCAACCACTGCAGCCGACAGCTGCAACCAGTTGGCTGTTGAATCCATCACGCAGACTGACGAAAGTTATGCGGTCTCCTGCTGTTGTGCTTTGCGGGCCTCTTCGCGCTCCACCGACTTCATCATGGAAGAAGGCGCGGTCTCAGCTTTCTTCTTTTGAACGGTGATGTGACGCAAAACAGCGTCGTTGAAGCGGAATGCGTGCTCAAGCTCTGCCACGACTTCTTTTGTCGTTTCAAAGTTGATGCACACGTAGTGCGCTTTGCTCAGCTTGTTGATTTGATAGGCCAGTTGGCGGCGGCCCCAATCTTCTTCGCGGTGGATTTGACCACCAGCGGCCGTGATCACGCCTTTGTAACGCTCGAGCATGGCCGGGACTTGCTCGCTTTGATCCGGATGGATCAGCAAGACGATCTCGTAATGACGCATAAACACTCCTTGTGGATGAAAGCCACTCTCGGCGTCTGGCACCCCACGATCGGGGCGGCCTTCGAGATGTGGCAAGGACAAAACCTAGCATTATAGTCACTTTCCGCCCGGGAGTCGATTGACCTCCCACGCCAAGTCAGTTCGGCGTGCGCATGCGTGCAATGAATTCCTGCACAACGGGTGGTGGTGGCCGGCTGGCCGCACTCACCAAAATGATCACGGCGATCCCTGAGACCACCCCAAACACGCCCGCAGAAATCGGTTGTATTCCCCACCAAAGGGCAACCGGCTCAGTCACGCCAAAAGCGTCCCGCAACCAAGGCTGGTTGATCACCATGTAGTAGATACAGACGCCCAAACCGGTCACCATGCCACTGAGCGCCCCAAGCCGATTGGCTCGGCCCCAGAAAATACCCAACACAAGCGCTGGGAAGAAGGCAGACGCCGCGAGGGAGAAGGCGGCAGATACCAGGAACAAAATGTCTGCAGGCTTTTGAGCCGCAACATAGGCGGCGGCCAACGCCACCATCAACAGCAGCATCTTTGACAATGTGACACGCCGGGCCGTGGGAGC
>JALQVJ010000022.1 GCA_023260355.1 Burkholderiaceae bacterium
TTGACCGCAGACCGCAGCCATGAGATCAGGCAAGGGGCCATCAACGCGGGCATGGTCGACATCATCTTCAAACCCTTTGACACAGAGTCCCTCGCCGACTGTATCGCACAACACCTGTCCCAATGCGGCCCTGTTTCCACCGGTGTGAGCTGATCAGCGACGGCATTGCGACAAAATAGGGATGACCCAAACAACAACAAAGGCCGCCTTCCAAACGGCAACTGTCCAAAGCCACCTGACTATGACCTTCCATGCAGATATCAGCTCACTCCCCAACAGCATGCGCGCACTGCGCGTGCATGGCTTCGGCGATTGGGATCGTTGGTCCCTTGACCAGGTAGATCTGCCTGCACTGCATCGCGACTACGTTTTGGTGCGTGTGCATGCGTCAACGATCTCATATGTGGACCTGCTGCTGGCGAATGGCGGCTACCAAGTCAAACCCCATTTGCCGATGACGCCGGGCACTGAGTTCAGTGGTGTCGTTGCAGCAATCGGCCCAGACGCGCAGACCGATCTGGCGGTAGGCCAACGCGTTGCTGGCACCGCTTTTGGTGGGTCATGGGCAGAATTTGTCCAAACCAAGGCACACCAATTGGTCCCGCTTGCCGAGACAAGCGACATGCACGCGGCGGCCAGCCTGTGCATCACTGCCGCGACAGCCAACTATGCATTGACCCATCGAACGTCTATCAGCCCAGGCGATGCTGTTCTGGTGTTGGGTGCATCGGGTGGCGTTGGCTTGGCCGCTGTGCAGTTGGCAAGCAGCCGAGGTGCAACCGTGATTGCTGGATCAAGCCACGGCGCGAACGCGCATTTGTTGGCTGACGCAGGAGCCCATCACTGTGTGGATACCGCGCGTGCGGATTGGCGCGAGCAACTCAAAAGCCTTGCGCCCTCTGGCATCGACGTGGTTGTCGATACGCTGGGGGACCGATGGACCGAGCCAGCGTTTCGGTCCCTGGCCTGGGGAGGCCGCCATTTGGTGATTGGCTTTGCCGGCGGCGAAATTCCGACGCTGAAGACCAATTTGCCGCTGCTCAAGGGCGCAGCGATGATCGGTGTCGATATCCGGCAATTCGGCGAGCGGCAGCCCCAAGCGGCGCATGCCAATTTGTCAGAGACCGCTGAACTGCTCGCTCGTGGCGTGATTCGCACGCCCATCGCGGCAAAATATACCGGTGCGCAATGGCGCCAAGCCATAACCCATGCCCAGGAGCGCGGCGTTTGGGGCAAAGTGTCCATGGACTGGGTGTTTTAACCCTTTGGCTTGGGCCCAAGACAATGAAGGCCCAGCCCAAGGTCCGCTCAGGGCGCCAACTGGATCCAGCCCACCCAAGTACCCAGCCAAAATGTGAGGGTCATCGCGGCCAACAGAACCGCCACAAGCGTGCCGTTGAACTTCACCAAGTCTGGACCTGCACCCGGCACACGCCCGTGCCACATGCGCATGAGCCAGGCAGCGCCTCGTCGCCAAGCAAGAAACCCTGCCGAGCCAAGGTGCAGGCACAACGCCGCCACAGCGGCATTCGCCAGCCATTCGTGCAGCTCTGAGATCGCATCACCAAGCCAGCCACCAGCCCAATCCAAGGTCATAAACCAACCCGTTGTGGCAGCCCCGACGACGAAGACCAGCAGCGCGATGATGGACACGCCAAGCGCGTGCTGCGCGACCTTGTCTGGCATGAGCTCTTTGAGCGTGGGACGCGTCAAAATCGAACGCGTCCAAGCCCAGACCGATCGCGCTCGCGCCAACCAGACCTGAGGATGCTCGCTGCGCGGTCCCACTATTCCCCAGAGCAATCTCAATGCGATGGCGCCAACTGCGGTGTAGCCCATCGTGAAGTGCAAGGTCTGCCAAAAGTCGGAGTCTGCGCTGAGATAGGCGATGCCAAACGACACCACAAGAATCCCATGCAATACGCGAGTGGGCGCGCTCACGACCCGCCGGCCTCCACGCACAACATGTCCATCACCCATGGCCACCTCGCCACCAGCCTTGGCTTCGACCCACGCCGACTGGCAATCGAACAGCGTCTTCGTCGAAGCCACGCCGATCCGCACCCTGATGACAGGCCATGCAGTTGGACGCGCTGCCAACCTTTGGGTGCGCCCAATCCTGGGGCCTGATTTCACGATGCTTGCGCGCAAACCACTGTGACGTGGTGATGCGGTCATTGGGTGGATTTTGGAGGTCAGCGCGGGGGCTCGCATGCGCCAGCAACCACGTGCTGATTGCCTTGACAGAGGCCTCGTCGATCGACGCGTCGCTGCCAAAGTGATGTGTCAACCCGCCCATGATGCGTCGCCATGCCGGCGCCCCCAACAGCGTTGCTGGGTAGGCTTGGTGGCATGCGGCACATTCCGCCTGATAGACCTTAGGCAACGTCACCATGCTGTGATCGCTGTCTGCCAAGCTGGTGCCAGAGACGCCCCAACAACCCAACGCAATCATCAGCGCGAACCAGCGAACCCTTTTCGCGGGACCCTTCTTTTTTATTACGTGTTTCATGTGACACCTTTCAAACCATGCGGTCAGCGAACAGAGAGGAGGTAGGCGAGGACATCGGCCTTTTC
>JALQVJ010000034.1 GCA_023260355.1 Burkholderiaceae bacterium
GGTCCGATATCGGTCGGCATGGCGACTTGGCCGAAGCCCTCAAACGCGCCTTGCGCGACCGAATACGGGACGAGGCCTTTGAGTTGCTCCGCCAGCTTCGAATCCGCGCTGTTCAAGTCGATGAGACCACCACTTTGGGCAAAGCGCCCCAAATAGCCGTACTCGATGGCCATCACATCCGGCAGGTCAGAGGATGTCGCCAGAGCCGTCGTCATGGCCGTGTGGTGATCGGCGTAGGCACGGCTGATCACCTTGACTTTGACGCCGGGGTTTTGTTGCTCCCACTTGACCGCCGCCGCCTTCACGATTTCGTCAACTGCAGGAAATGCAGCCACTGTCAATGTGACGTTCGCCGCCTGAACATTCATCCCTAGGCCGATGAGCAAGGCCGCCATCCAAGTCTTAGACATTGTGAGCTCCGTAAATGCGTTTGAAAGCGCTTTCATTATGGCTGAAAAGATCTGCGCAGAGTCTAGGGAATACCCTAGTTTGGAAGCCCGCGCCTCTCAATGGCCTGCGGGAGCCCCAGTGGATGACCGTTGGACAAAGCTCGTCGGCAACAGCAGGTGGTCGCTTGGCTCTCCAGCGATCAGTTTCAACAACGCTTTGGAGGCAAGGCTACCCAAATCCTGGGCTGAATGGTGCACCGACGTCAACGGTGGGGTCGTGTATCGCGAAAAGTAGAGGTCGTCGAACCCAACAAGCGACACGTCTTCGGGCACACGAAGACCGGCTTCATGCAAAGCCAAGCGTGCGCCGTACGCCATCTGATCGTTCGCTGCCAAAATCGCCGAGAACTTGACCTTGCTGGCGAGCAGCTCAATCGTCGCTTTGTATCCGCCCTCTTCTGTGAAGTCCGCTTCCATGATGAGGTGCGGATTCCTGTGCGCACGGCTGCCGAGCGCTGCCATGTAGCCGCCCAAGCGTTCACGGGCATCGGCGTGGCTGGTCGGTCCAGAGATAAATGCAATGTGCTGATGTCCCAATTCGATCAAGTGTTCGACAGCAGTCACAGCACCCCCGACGTTGTCGTAGTCAAGACTCACCACTCGCGGTCCTTTCAGTCGACGACCGGTGACCACCAACGGCACACGATCCGCCACTTCCAGCAACTGCGCATCAGAGAGGCAACTGTTGAGAGAAATGATCCCGTCCACCCGCCGGTCCATCAACAAGTTGATGCACTCCCGCTCTTCAGAGACTTCCCAGTGACCGCTGACAAATAGGGGAACATGGTGCTGGGCGCGAAGCGCGTTTTCAATACCGCGCAACACCTCGCCATAAAACGGGCTATCGATGAATTGCGTCACGACACCAATCGTGCTCGTTCGGCCCCCTGCAAGAGATCTCGCGGCGTAATCAGGACGAAACCCCAAGCGCTCAATCGCCTCTTGAACCCGCTTTCGCTTTTCAGGATCAACCGCGGCTGTGCCGTTCAAAATGCGCGACACAGTGCTCGGAGAAACGCGCGCCTCTTTGGCAACGGTGGTGAGAGTGACCTTCATTCTTTATTCGCTCTATTTGTAGTTTTCGCCTGAAACTCAATTGCTCTGGGAGTGTGCTGCGAGCAAGACTTTCGCCAGGTCACCCTGTCCAAGTTGCCTGAAATTCTAGTCTTTCGCACGGGTCACACCGCCGCCAACGATTGCGCCAGCCAAACGCCACAGCCCTCCAGCCCAGGCTGCGCGCTGGTCATGCGGGCTACCGGCGTCTTCTCCAGCAAATGGGAGAGGCGCCCTTTTTCGGTAAAACCGCGCCAAAACTCCTGGAACATAAAGTCCTCGCCCAGTCGCTGCACGACGCCGCCCGCGAGGCAAACACGTGTTGCACTACAGACCAGCGCAAGGTTGCCAGCCAACGCGCCCAGCGCATGGTGAAAAACAGTCAACGCCTCGCGGCAGCTCGCGTCCTCATTGGACAACCCAAGCCGAACAATACTCGCAGGATCTAAGTCGCGTCGGACGCAGCCGTCCAACTGGCAGATAGCCTCATACAGGTTCACCAAGCCTTGACCCGATGCCACCCGCTCGAACGACACATGATCCAAGCGCTCGTACATGGACTCGGCACTGCGCAACTGGCGCGCCCCACGGGGTGACCACGTCACGTGCCCCCCCTCGCCGGACACCACGCGCCAGCCCTCATCGGCCGGAAACAAATGCGCCACACCCAAGCCCGTGCCAGGGCCAATCAACACCTGTGCGCCACGGCGAGATCCATCGGGCGCATCACCTGTCCAATGTGAGAGGCTTTCCGCTCCCTCACCTGCAAGCGACCACGCCACAGCCTCCCAATCATTGAGCAGCTCCACATGGTCGGCATCGAGCTCGCGCTGGATCGCGTCGCAATCAAACGCCCAAGGCGCATTGGTGAGGGTTGCGGTACGCCCGCGGACTGGGCCTGCCACGGCCATGCAGACGCTTGCAACG
>JALQVJ010000337.1 GCA_023260355.1 Burkholderiaceae bacterium
GTTCACCCAATCGACCAAGGGCCGAATGCGATCTGCTCGGATGTCTTTGTTGAAGCCGTTGAACTCCGCTGTGCCGGCAACGCGGAAGCGATCGAGCCCCAAGCGGCTGGTGACGAGTTTGGTTTCGTCGTCTAACAAGCTGACGGTGGGGGCCCCGCTCTGTGACGCTTCATCCAACAGATTCACGGTGATGGAGTAGCCTTTGACCGGGTAGATGTTGACCCGATCGCCAAGCTGCGCGGCCAGTGCTCGGCTGCCGACACCCGCGCAAACGACGATCTGATCGAATGACTCGCTGAAGCGCTCACCATCCACGACCGAGTCAACATGCGCGCTGGTGCCGTTGCTTTGGACACGGGTGATCTCGTGGCCGTAGCGAATGGTGCCGCCCATGCGTTCGACGGCTTTGGCCAAACCGGTCGTGAACTTGTGGATGTCACCGGTTGAGTCGCTTTGGGTGTAGTAGCCCCCGTAGTAGGTGCCGTTCAACGTGGGTTCGATCGCGCGCATTTCGTCAGGGGTGACGGCGCGGCGCTCAAGGCCCCCTTTGGCCAGCAGCTGGCTGACTTTGCCAGCGTGGTCGAAGCCGGCTTTGTCGCGGTAGATGTGCAAGATGCCTTCGTGGCGGACGTCAAAGTCAATGCCCTCTTTGACACCCCAGCCGAACAAATGCTCGCGTGCTGCGATGGCCAGTTTCGCGCTGGCGACGGTGTTGGATTCGTAGTGGCGGATGTGCGAGATGAATTCCGCCATCCACGACAGTTTGTGCCAAGACGGTTTGGGGTTCACCAGCAAGGGGGCATCGCCTTTGAGCATCCATTTGATGCCTTTGACGATGGTGCTGGGGTGGTTCCAGACCTCGCCGTTGGAAGCCGACAACTGGCCACCGTTGGCGAACGAGGTTTCCATCGCGGCATAGCGCTGGCGCTCGAACAAAGTGACTTGTGCGCCGCGTTGGGCGAGCGCATAGGCTGTGGTGACGCCGGTGATACCGCCGCCAAGGATGGCAATCTTTTTCATGAAAGGCTCCAAATAACGTCGAGTGGATTCGGCGCGCTGGCTGCAAAGCCTGCGGCTCAAATGCCCCTTCTGTTTGGAACCTGAGAGATTCATGACCCAGCGAGGCTGAGATCACTTGCTCCTGCGGTGAGCGCGGTGACGGTTCGCGCTGCTCTTCAGAGGTGTGAACATGAATCGGTCCTTTTGCCTGAGAGTTTCCGGGGCGGTTGCTCCTTCGGCGCGCCAGTGAAGGCGTCTCTCCCGATTCATGGGATGGGAGCGATTATTGCATCAATTTGACCAGCACCAAACTGATGGATGGGAAAGCCACCAACAGACTCAAGCGCATGAGGTCCACACCGATGAAGGGCAGCAAGCCTTTGAAGATCTTGCCCACCGCCACATTGGGCAGGTTGGCTTTGAGCACAAAGACGTTCATCCCAATCGGCGGCGTGATCAGCCCAATCTCAGTGAGCACGACCACGATGATGCCAAACCAAATCAAGTCGTAGCCCTGTGCCACCAAGGTGGGTGAGAACAGGGGCACAAAAATCAAAATGATGGCCATGGTGTCGAGCACGCAGCCCAGCACCAAAAACACAGCCAAGATCGACAGCAGCACGCCAAACTTGGACAAGCCCGATTGCTGGATGATGTTCAGCACGCCGTCGGCCAAGCCAGAGAACGACACGAACTGTGAGAACAGCATGGCGCCGAACAAGACGAAATACAGCATCACCGAGGTGTAAGCCGTTTCGAGCAAGGTTTCACGCAGGGTGTTCCATGCCATGCGGCCCTGAAAAGTTGCCACCAACAGCGCCACGCCTGCACCGATGCCGCCCGCCTCTGTGGGCGTGAAAAGCCCCGCATACAAGCCACCGATGATCAAGGTAAACAGCACAAAGAACGGCCACACGCCAGCCAGTGCCTTCAGTCTTTCAGACCGGCTCGCCGCGTTACCGCGGGGTGCTTGCTCTGGTTTGAATGTGGCGATCACAAAGATCACCAACATGTACATCGCCAATCCCAATAGGCCAGGCAGGACGCCCGCCACAAACAGGTGACCGATGTTGGTTTGGGTCAAGATGCCGTAAATCATCAAGATGATGGACGGCGGAATCAAAATGCCCAGCGTGCCGCCGGCGGCGATCGTCGCCGACGCCAATTGGTCAGAGTAGCCGTAGCGCCTCATGCTGGGGTATGCGACTTTGGCCATCGTCGCTGCCGTGGCAAAGCTCGAGCCGCACACGGCGCTGAACCCAGCACAGGTGACCATGGTCGCCAAGGCAAGGCCACCGCGCACGGGCGCCAAATAGGCGTTGGCGGCGCGGAACAAGTCATGGGAAATGCCGGTGCGCGAGAGCACGTTGCCCATCAAGATGAACAGGGGCACCACAGCCAACTCGTACGAGAACACCGCCTCGCTCAGCGTCATGGGGATCATCGTGCGGGCGACGTCCCACCCATTCAGTAGCGTGATGCCACCAATGGATACCGTGAGCAGGGCCAAGCCCAGTGGCACGCGCAAAAAGGCCAGAACCAAAACCGCCAACAGGCAATACAAACCGATGGTCACAGCGGATCCTCCTGCCCGTGGGCGCGTGGCAAACCAGCACCCAGCGCGGCCAACGCAGCCAATCCGGTGGTGATAGTCATATAGGTGTACATCCAGCCGCGCGGGATACCCAGCGCTTGGCTGACCTCGCGCATCTCGTAGGCTTCTTGGATGGCGATGCCAAATTCATATGCCGTCAAGCCCAAGACCGCTGCCATCAACACATTGACCGCCGCGTGCCAGTGGCGCCACTGCGGCAACAAGAGCCAGCGATCAAACAAATCGATGCTCAAATGCGCACGCTGCGCAGTGAGCAAGGGCAGACCCGAAAAAACAATCACCGCCATCAAGTGTTCGGTGATGTCGTGGGCGCCAAAGACGGGGGTGTTGAACACCCGCCGTCCGACCACGTCCGTGAACGTGAGCAACACCATGGCTGCAAGGAACACCATCAGCAACACCTGAATGGCCCGCTGCGCGAGGTGCAAGGAGTGCTGAAGGCGTTGCGTCATGGTGGGCTCTCTCAGGTTATTTGGCCAAGGATTGGTACTGGTCTTCGTAGAACTTGACCATGCCCATTGGGTCCTTCACGCCGAAGGAGGGCGCCTCTGCGGACCACTCTTTGAGCATGGTGGAGCGGATGTCCTTGACCTTTTGCGACAGAGCGGGGCTTGGGTTGCTGAAGGTATGACCATCGGCACGCATTTTTGCCTCAGCGCTGACCATCTGCTTGTCGAACTCTTGGCCCCAGTGGCGAGACAAGGCCTCGCCGGAGACGCTCATGATCGCCTTCTGGTCAGCGGCAGAAATGCTGTTCCACTTGCGCTCGTTGATGACCACGAAGAAGGTCGCGTCATACAAGCCGTTGGGGATGATGGTGTGGTACTTCAGCTTGCCATCCAAGCGGAAATTGACCACCGACTCCAAGCCGTGCAATGAGGCGTCGATCACGCCGCCCTCGAGCAGCTCGTACGCTTTGGTGGCGGGTGCTGACACAGGCACAGCACCCATGTCCTCGAGGATGCGCTTTTGGATGGGGCCGCCCATGCGAACCTTTTGGTTGGCGAGGTCCTCAGGCGTCACCACAGCCTTGGAGCCGTGGTTGAACTGACCGCCACCCAGCATGCCAACGCCCAGCATCACGACGCCTTTCATCGCATCGTTTTGCGCCAAGTACTTTTGGTAGGTGCGCCACAGGGCGACCGAGGTGGCCTCGGTCTTGGAGCCCATCATGGGGAGCTCAGCAAACCACATCATCTTGAAGCGATCGGGCTCATACGTGAAGTTGCCCCACGTGACGTCGGCCACACCTTTGCGCGCCAGTTCCCAATGTTGGGGAGGGCTGCCGACGGCTTTGGGCAGCATTTTGATGGTCACGCGGCCTTCGGTTGCTTTTTCAACGTTGGCCATCCAGGGTTGCAGGATGTCTTTGACCAAAAAGTGGGTGGGGGGCACCCAGCTGGACATGGTCAGTGTTGTTGCGGCATGGCTGAGGGTGCTCAGGCTCAGGCCTGCGGCCATCGCCAAACCCAGTGCGGTGTGCTTCAAAAAAGATTTGCGGTTCATGATGTCTCCTTGCTGTTGTTGTCAAAAAAGGCGAGCGTGAGTCGAGTCCAAAACTCGGCGCCAACGCTCAAAATGTCGTCGTTGAAGTCGTAGTTCGGGTTGTGCACCATGCACGCCCCGTGGCCATCCCCGTCACCGTTGCCGATGAAGAAGTAGCACCCCGGAACCCGCTCGAGCATGAAGGCGAAGTCTTCGCTGCCCATGAGCATGGGTCCTTGAGGTTCGACGCCTGCAGCGGGGGCCATGTCTTGGGCCACGCGGCAAGCAAATGTGGTGGGGCCTTCGTGGTTGACCAGGACGGCGTAGCCACTGCGCCAAGCAATCTCGGCTTTGACGCCGAAGCTTTCGGCCTGGGCGTGGATGATGGCTTTGACCCGCTCTTCGACTCGCTGGCGGGCGCTGGGGTTGAGCGCGCGCACGCTGATCTCCAGCTGCGCTTGGGCTGGAATGACGTTGTTGGCCTGACCCGCATGCATCGCACCCACGGTCACCACCGCAGGGAAGAGGGGGTCAATGTTGCGTGACACCACGGTTTGCAGGGCCATGACAATCGAAGAGGCAGCAACCAGTGGGTCGTTAGACAAGTGCGGCATGGCGCCATGTCCACCCTTGCCAATCAAGGTGACACTGGCGTAATCCGATGAGGCCATGGTGGGTCCGCTTCGAAACACCAAGCGCCCGCTGGCGTGACCGGGCATGTTGTGCGCCGCAAAGATTTCGTCACAAGGAAAGCGCGTGAACAGGCCGTCATTCATCATGCTCAGCGCGCCGCCTCCGCCTTCTTCAGCAGGCTGGAAAATCAGATTCAGCACGCCGTCAAAGGTTTCGCTCAGCGCCAACCGCTTGGCTGCTGCGAGCAGCATGGCGGTGTGTCCATCGTGGCCACAGGCATGCATGAGGCCCTGCTTGGCGCTGGCCCAGGGCAAGCCTGTGGCCTCGTGGATGGGGAGTGCGTCCATGTCAGCGCGCAATCCGATGGAGCGCGTGCTCGTGCCGCGCTTGAGTTGGCCCACGACACCCGTGCCGCCGATGCCAGTGGTGACGTCGTAGCCCCACTCGGTCAGCTTTTCTGCCACCAATGCGGCCGTTTGGTGCTCTTCAAAGGCCAATTCGGGTGCTTGATGGATGGCGCGGCGCAGCGTGACAAACTCTTGGATATCTGCGGCGTCTTGGACTTTCATGGCTGGTGTCTCCGTGTTTTTTTTTTTATGGCCCTTTAAGGGACATTGGGGTCATCCTAGGATTCACAAAATGAAAAGTCCAATGTATTATTTTTGTGTTTTCTATCAATTGAATTTATAGATCCCATGACGCTTGTCCAACTGAAACACTTCGTCACACTCGCCGAGCTGGGCTCATATGTGAGCGCATCTAAGGCGCTGTTCCTGACCCAGCCTGCGCTCTCGCGCAGCATTCAGTTGTTAGAGGAAGAGCTGGGACAACCTTTGTTTGACCGCATTGGCCGGCGCATTGACATCACGCCTTTTGGCATCCAAACCCTGCGCCATGCACAACATTTGGTGCAGGACGCTGAGAGTTTGCGCAACATGGGCAAGCGCGCCCAAACCGGCAAAGAAGGGCGGGTGCGTGTGGGCCTCAGTTCTGGCCCAGGTGCCGTGCTCTCGGTGCCGCTGCTCAAGCACATGGCGTTGCACCACCCGAAGATGCAAATTGAAATCTCGCGCGGCAACCCCGATCGTTTGTTGGACGCGCTGCGAGAGCGTGAATTGGACGGCGCGATTGTCGATATTCGGGCCATGCGCCCCGCTGAGGACTTGGTGGTCGCGCACCAAGTGGAAATGTCCGCAGCCTTTTTGGTGCGGGCGGGACATCCGTTGCTCAAACGCAAGACCGCACTCAGCATCGAGGAGGTTTTGGCTTATCCGCTGGCCTCGACGCCCCTGAGCGATGAGGTGGCGCGCATGTTGACCGAGCGCTACGGGCCCAAGGCCAATCCGGATGACTGCGTGACCCTGCGTTGCGATGACACGCAGGCGCTCATTGATGTGGCGGCCCAAAGCGATGCAGTGGTGCTGACCATTTTGGCGGCGGCGCGCCAACTGAAACCGTTGCGAATGTCGCCCGCAATGCAATCGACTGCGCGCTTCGGTTTGGTCACGCTCAATCGGCGCGCGCAGGCGCCTGGCTTGGCCGTGGTCTCTCGGGTGATGGATCTGGTGCTGCGGGACGCAGAGGCGCTGATCGGCGGCTGAGGCCTGGCATCGCACCCAAGGGGCAGGTGCCAGACGCCCCAGATGGGGGGCGACATGCGGGACAGTTGCTTGTCAATTCCGATATTCATTTTGATGTATTTCGGGTACATTTCTGTCGAATTTCCCGGTCGGTTCCGGCGACCCTGCACACCTGCACTGAGGTGCCCAGGTGCCTAGGCGCCTTGGGACACGCCAGCGCCAAAACAAAGCCGACTGTTTGATCATTGCTCAGACCATTGCCTTGACCACTGCTGCACCCACCCGCCTTTTACAGCTTGCCCGAGCGCTCCAGATTGTGAGTCTGGCGGGCGCGGGCGCACTGCTGGTGCTGGTGTCAATGGCGCTGTTGCTGCCTGGACCACTCGCGTGGCTCCCGGACACCATGCGCATCACCACCCCGGCGGCTGCGTT
>JALQVJ010000084.1 GCA_023260355.1 Burkholderiaceae bacterium
CCCGCCTGCGAAAACATGCCCAGTGGTCGCGCGACCAAGCCCGGTGACGTGGTCACCAGCATGAGCGGGCAGACCATTGAAATCTTGAACACCGACGCCGAAGGCCGGCTGATTCTGTGTGACGCCCTGACGTACGCCAAACGCTACAACCCACGCCACGTCATCGACGTGGCCACATTGACCGGGGCCTGTGTGATCGCGCTGGGCCATGTCCGCTCAGGCATGTATGCCACGTCAGACACCCTGGCCCAGTCGCTGTTGAGTGCGGGCGATAAAGTGGCCGATCCCTGCTGGCGCATGCCTTTGGACGACGAGTACGCCGAAGGCCTGAAGTCCAATTTCGCCGACATCCCAAACATCGCTGGGCGCGACGCAGGCTCGGTGACGGCAGCGAAGTTCTTGCAAAAGTTCGTCGATTACGACTGGGCGCACTTGGATATCGCCGGTACCGCTTGGAACAGCGGTGCCAAGAAAGGTGCCACAGGTCGCCCCGTGCCCCTGTTGGTCGAGCATGTGCTCTCTCAGGTGGGTGAAAGCAAAGCGCCCGCTGCGAAGAGAAAAGCGCCCTCTGCCAAAAAGAAAGCACCTCGCGCAGCCAAGGCGAGCTGATCGGGAATCGCTGTGACGGCCCTAGACTTTCACTCCGACGTGAGCCAGCCGCTGCAATACGCAGCTCGGCTGGTCCGCAAGGCCACGCAACTCAAGCAGCCGCTGGTTTTGTTGTGTCCAGAGCCTCAACTCGATGCTCTGGAAGAAGCCATCGCATCGCTCGACAAAGGCACGCTGGTGCCCATGGGGCGCCAGGGCGCCGCGTCAGCGGTGATCGATCGCAGCTTGGTTCTGGTGGCACAGAGTGCGCATGCGGTGCCGGCGCGCGGCTGGTTGGTCAACCTCCCACAGGACTGGCCAGACGGGTTTGAGGCGTTTGAAAAAGTGATCGAAGTCATCGCCACCGATGAGGCCGCCGTTCAGGCAGGGCGCCAACGCTGGGCGCAATACAAGGCCAAGGGGTATCCGTTGGCCCACCGCAAAACACCCGCCAACGCTTGAGTCCGCAGTCAGCCGCCACCGGCAGGGGCGGCTGGGTTTGCGCGCTTTGGGTGTGAGCGCCTTGGGGCGCTCAGCCCCGATCAAGTCGCGTGATCAGATCCCATGCGCTCGAGCTTGCGCAGCAAAGCGGGCCAAGCCACCTGCGAGCCCAAGCCTGCCGTGGCGACCTTCATGACCTCGCCCATGCCCTTCAAGATGGCCGGATTCACCTGCACCAACTCGCCGCCCGCCTGCGCGTCGATTTGAATGCGGCATGTGTTCTCGAACGTGTACATGTTGAGAAACGCCTCGGGGATGGAGCTGCCAACCGTCAGCAAGCCATGGTTGCGCAGCATCAGGTAGGTGTTCCTCCCCAGATCCGCCTGCAAGCGGGGCTGCTCATCAGGACGCAACGCCACACCCTCGTAGTCATGGTAGCCCAGCGATGAGATCACAAATGTGCTTTGCTGGCTGATGGGCAGGACACCGCAGGCCTGCGCGCTCACCGCCACACCGGCGCGGCTGTGGGTGTGCAAGACGCAATTGACGTCGGGGCGAGCTTCGTGCACGGCGCTGTGAATCACAAACCCCGCGGGATTCACGGGGAAGGGCGAGTCCATCAGCTTGTTGCAGGCCATGTCGACTTTGACCAAGCTGGACGCCGTGATCTCGTCGAACATCAAGCCATAGGGGTTGATCAAAAACTGGTGTTCACCGCCAGTGATCGAGTCAGGCAACTTGGCGCTGATGTGGGTGAACACCAAATCGCTCCAGCCGTACGCCGCCACCAAGCGATAGCACGCCGCGAGGTCGCAGCGAATCTGCCATTCTTCGGCACTGACGAGGGATTGAACGCTAGGAATTTGCATGACAGGCTCCGGGTTAAAAGCGCCATCGTGGCTCTCCCGAAGCCCCGCGTCAATCACCCTGTCGACAATGGCAACAACCCACAGGACACGCACGCCGCAGTCCGTGGTGGGCCGGCATTGCCTTCCCGCCTATACAACCGGCGCACCGCGTGGGCCGTGCGCCAACTGTGTTCAGTCGGGCGCCTTCATGGGGCAGGTCTTGATACCTAGCAAACTGTAGGCCGGACACACGCGAAAGAGCCCAGTGGCCAAGGGAATCAGCCCCAAGTAGCCCCACGCGCCAATCGTGCCCGCCAGCGCCAAGATCACCAGCAGTGCACCCACAGCCACGCGAGCGACCCGATCAATTCCACCGACGTTGATTTCCATGACAGCACTCCTTTTGAATGTCAACGCATTTTGGCCTCGGATGCCGACGCCCGCAAGCGCTGCGCATGAGACGCCGCACTGAACGCCGCGCGGCTCTGTCGTGGCATCAGGGCGACGGCCGTGGTTGCGTGGCGATTTCAAGCTGGGTCAAGAACACCATGGCGTGTTTGCGGCTTTCGCCACACATGTCCTCGCTGGGCCGCAGTGCGCTGCACACCGCTGGCCGCTCGGGGCGCCCAAACAGCTTGCAAAGGGCGTTCCCATCCAAATGGGGGCAGGGTGTCCCAGCAGGTTTGCCGAGTGGCAAGCCTGGGCTTGGGGTGGATATTGAGGGCGCGATGCAACATGCTGCACACCCCGGGCGGCAGGCATGGGGTTGAGGTGGGCGATGGGCGGTGGCGGTATCCATGATTCAATTGTGGCGTGATTGCCCGCACCCTGCGAAAAGGCGGGCGCACCTTTACACTTGGCGGTCTACATTTTTCTGTCCCAGGTGCCCCTTTTGTCCGACGTCTCCACGTTTCCTCGCGACGCCAAACCCATCCAAAGCTATCGTCCCTACTGGGCCAAACGGCATGGGGTTGCGCCATTTTTGCCCACCACGCGGGCCGAGATGGACGCATTGGGCTGGGACTCCTGCGATGTGATTTTGGTCACAGGCGACGCGTACGTCGATCACCCCAGCTTTGGCATGGCGGTGATTGGTCGTGTTCTTGAATGTTTTCCAAAACCGCCAAATTGCTAGCACCAGTTAATTCTCGATGCTTTTCTCCATCAATTTGTTTGATATCAAAAATTACTAAATCAGCCAAAGCAATTAATTTTCTGGCATCTGGTGTCCAAATACTGCCGTTGGTATCAAGGGCG
>JALQVJ010000103.1 GCA_023260355.1 Burkholderiaceae bacterium
TGAACGCATTCACTGCAGCCCTGCCGGAAATGCTCGGTGGCTCTGCAGATTTGACGGGCTCCAATTTGACCAACACGCCCTCGACGCCGGCCTTCCGTGTTGACGTCGCGGGTGACGTGGTGCGCAATGAGGCCGGCCAAATCGGCCGCCACATCAACTACGGTGTGCGCGAGTTCGGCATGGCCGCGATCATGAATGGCGTGGCCTTGCACGGCGGCTACATTCCTTACGGCGGCACCTTCTTGACCTTCAGCGACTATAGCCGCAACGCCATCCGCATGGCCGCGTTGATGAAACAGCGCGTCATTCACGTCTTCACGCACGACTCCATTGGTTTGGGTGAGGACGGCCCCACCCACCAGTCGATCGAGCACGTGCCCAGTTTGCGTTTGATTCCAAACGTCGACGTTTGGCGCCCCGCCGACACGACCGAAACCACCATTGCTTGGGCCACAGCGCTGCAGAACAAGGACAAGCCTACGGTGTTGGCCCTGTCTCGCCAGAACCTGCCCTACTTGCCCAAGAGCGATTTGTCTGACATCAGCAAGGGCGCATATGTGCTGGCCGAGCCGAGCGAAGTCGGCATGAAAAAGAAGGCCCAAGCGGTGTTGATCGCAACAGGCTCAGAAGTCGACTTGGCGCTGAAGGCCCAAGCCGAGTTGGCCGGGCGCGGCATCGCTGTGCGGGTGGTGTCGATGCCGTCCACGACCACGTTTGATCGCCAGAGTGTGGCGTACAAAAAGGCGGTGTTGCCAGCAGGGCTGCCTCGCATCGCCGTGGAGATGGGATCGACAGACCTGTGGTGGAAATACGGTTGTGCAGCAGTCGTGGGCATCGACACGTTTGGCGAGTCTGCACCCGCTCCCGTGTTGTTCGAGCACTTTGGTTTCACACCAAAGAACGTGGCGGACACCGTTCAAGTGGCACTGGCGCGCTGAGCCAATAGTCGGCACGCCCAAGCGCGTGCCCAAGATTTTCAATTTTTAGGAGTGTGTGAGATGAGCATCAAAATTGGTATCAACGGATTTGGACGCATTGGTCGCATGGTGTTTCGTGCGGCGGTGCAGAATTTTGAGGACATTGAAGTGGTGGGCATCAACGATTTGTTGGAGCCTGATTACTTGGCTTACATGCTCAAGTACGACAGCGTGCACGGTCGCTTCAAGGGCGAGGTGAGCGTGAGCGGCAACGACTTGATTGTCAACGGCAAGAAGATCCGTTTGACTGCCGAGCGTGATCCTGCGGCGCTGAAGTGGGACGAAGTGGGCGCTGACATCGTGGTGGAGTCCACGGGTTTGTTCCTGACCAAGGAGACGGCGGAGAAGCACTTGGCAGCGGGAGCCAAAAAGGTGATCATGAGCGCGCCCTCCAAGGACGACACGCCCATGTTTGTGTACGGCGTCAATGACAGCACGTATGCGGGTCAGGCGATCATCTCCAACGCATCTTGCACGACGAACTGCTTGGCGCCAGTGGCCAAGGTGTTGAACGACACGTTTGGCATCAAGCGCGGTTTGATGACGACGGTGCACGCGGCCACGGCCACGCAAAAGACGGTGGACGGCCCCAGCAACAAAGACTGGCGCGGTGGGCGCGGCATTTTGGAGAACATCATCCCCAGCTCGACGGGTGCGGCCAAGGCGGTGGGCGTGGTGATTCCGGAGTTGAACAAGAAGCTCACGGGCATGTCGTTTCGGGTGCCCACCAGCGATGTGTCGGTGGTGGACTTGACGGTGGAGCTCAACAGCGAGACCACGTATGAGGCGATCTGTGCGGCGATGAAGGCGGCGAGCGAAGGGGCGCTCAAGGGCGTGTTGGGTTACACCGAAGACAAGGTGGTGGCCACGGACTTCCGCGGCGAGCCGTGCACCAGCGTGTTTGATGCCGAGGCCGAGGGTTTTGACCCCGCCGTGCTGGCCGATGAGTTTCAGACCTACGCCGACTCCTACGAGTTTTCGATCCGTTCCCCGCGCGCCGCGGTCGATCCGATCGAGAAGGAGGCGAACAAGATCGCCAAGGAGCAGGTGCTCGCCGCGATCCGCAAGAAGGGTGGCAATCCTGCGGACTACTCCGCGGAGCAGATTGCGGAATACGTCGCCAAGGTCCGCGAGCACAAGCCGGAAATCCGCGAAGAGGCTCAGCGCCGCATCGAGTCGGCCCGCCAGATGGCCGGCGACCTCCTGTCCGACCTCTTCGACGAGGCGGCCTAACCATGTGCGAGATCGTTCGACTTTAAGCGCAAGCCTTCCATAGCCTTTGCGCTTAACCCTGGGTGAGAAGATTTTGCTGATTTTCTCTCCCGTTCCCCCAGGCTTTCATCCTCCCCGACGGCCTGGGGGTTTCTTCTCCAAGGGTTTTCTGATGAAAGAACTTGAAATCCTTTACACGGCACTCCACTCCGAGTATGGGATTGAAGTCGAAATCCTCGGAAACTTCCAGACTTCTCTCCAGCGTCTCTACACCGCCCGCCGTTCCGACCCTGACCTTGACATCATCCAGATCTCCCGTTCCCCTTCTTCCATGTCCCATATATGGTTGGTCAAAACTGACCGCCCCGCGCCGCAAGGCGAGGCCCTTAAAGGCAACCCCCAAGGCGAAGGCCCGCTGTTCGACCTGGCCGATCTATTAGGAGATGATTAAAATGGCCGCGCGTTTGAACGAGGAGACTACAAAAATTCATATTCACCTTTTCACAAAAGACCTGGAAAAACTTGACGCGATGTTTTGCAAACCTGGACTTCGAACTGTAGGACGATCCCAGGCCATTCGTGCAATTATCCATTCCTATCTCCAGCATCTTGAAAGGAAGTCCAATGCA
>JALQVJ010000155.1 GCA_023260355.1 Burkholderiaceae bacterium
TCAAGCCCAAGGACGACGCCGGCCGCCCCATCGCCAATCGCGTGGAGCCCGGCAAGCGGCCTCGCTCGTCGATGGCGCCGACCGTGATTCTGGACGCTCAGTCCGGCGCCCCCATGGCCGCTTTGGGCAGCCCTGGCGGCAGCTTCATCATCCATTACGTTGCCAAGGCGTTGTGGGCCATGGCGCACTGGGGCATGGATGCACAGCAAGCGGTAGCCGCGCCGAACTTCGGCACCACCGGGCAGGCGAGCGTGGTGGAGCGGGATCGGTTTGATGCGGCGACGATGGCCGCACTGGCGGCGCGTGGCCCTGCAGTGCGCACTTTTGATCTCACCAGTGGCACGCAAATTTTGATCCGACGCGCCGACCATTGGGAGGGTGGCGCTGACCCCAGGCGCGAGGGCAACGCCATGGGCATGCCGCGCTGAACTTGGTTGGGCGCCGGCTCAGCCCTGAGCCCCCGCGGCGGCGCCCAATCGCATCAAACCCACGTTACCGCCAGAGGCGGTGGTGTTGGTGCTGACGCTGCGCTCCACAACCAGCCGCTCCATGGGGACCGCTGCATCGCGCCCGTTGGCGCGCCACATCCCAATGATTGGGCCGGGCCTGCGGGCAAACTGGGCCTGCAGCATGAGGACGGCTTCGTCGTTGGCGTCAACCAAGGCAAAGTCCAGTGCCACCTCATGCAGGTCGCTATCGGCATGCCACGCAAAGGTTTGAATGCCATGGCGATCTCCGAGTCCGCGGGCTTGAGTGGCGTCGCAAATCGGTGCGCCGCCGACGCGCTGCACTGCAGTCACCAAGCTTTGTAGGGTGGCCGCGTCCTCACTCCAACAAAGCACATTTGCGCGCGGCAACAGGCGATACGTGTTGTGTTCACCCGTTGGGCCAGGCAGGGCGATCGGTGTTTCGAGGGCGCCGGTGACCAGCGCATGAACCGCGGCGTCAGGCCGGTGTGACAACAAGCGATAGAGATACAAAGGCCCACCCGCCTTGGGCCCTGTACCGGACAGGCCCTCGCCCCCAAAGGGTTGCACGCCTACCACTGCACCGACTTGGTTGCGGTTGATGTACAGGTTGCCCACATGGGCCAGCGCTTGGACGCGCGCCAAAGTCGCATCGTTGCGGCTGTGAACGCCCAGGGTCAGGCCATAGCCCAACGCGTTGATCTGTTCGACCAGCGTATCCAACGTGTCTCGGTGATAGCGAATGACATGGCAAACCGGGCCAAAGATTTCGCGCTTGAGCACGGACAAGTCATCGATTTCAATCAAAGTGGGCGCGACAAATGTGCCCTGGCTGGTCTCCGCTGCCATTGGACACTGGGTGACGCGTTGGCCGGCTGCTTGCATGCTTTGAATATGCGCTTCGATTTGCACTCGCGCCGTCGAATCGATGACAGGCCCCACATCGGTGTCGAGCTTGCAGGGATTGCCAACCTTCAAGTCCAGCATTGCACCGCGCAACATATCCATGGTTTTATCGGCGATATCGGCTTGCAAACACAGCACACGCAGTGCTGAGCAACGTTGTCCAGCGCTGTCAAATGCCGAGCTCAATACGTCGGCCACGACTTGCTCGGTCAGCGCGGAAGAGTCGACGATCATGGCGGTTTGGCCTCCGGTTTCCGCGATCAGCGGGATGGGTTGACCGTCGGCATTCAAACGACCCGCGAGGCTGTGTTGGATCAACCGCGCGACCTCAGTCGATCCTGTGAACACCACCCCTGCTGTGTGCGGGTGGACCACCAACGCGGCACCGACCGTATCGCCGTCACCCGGCAACAATTGCAGCACGTCAGCGGGGACACCGGCTTGGTGGAGAGCGTCAACCGCCATGGCAGCGACCATTGGCGTTTGCTCAGCAGGCTTGGCCAGCACAGGATTGCCAGCCGCCAGAGCGGCGGCGACCTGCCCAGTAAAAATAGCGAGTGGAAAGTTCCAAGGGCTGATCGCCACGACGGGGCCTAGGGGACGGTGCGTCTCGATATCAAAGTGCTCATCGATCTGTGCGGCGTAGTAGCGCAAGAAGTCCACTGCCTCACGCACCTCTGCCAGCGCATTGGCGGCCGTCTTGCCCGCCTCGAGCATCAAGATAGCGATGAACGCGTGGGTGCTTTGCTCGATGGCATCCGCGGCCTTCATCAACATGGCGGCACGCAGGGCCGGAAGGGTCTTGGCCCAGCTGTTGGCAGCTTTTTGGGCCGCTTGCATGGCTGAGTCGACGTCAGCAGCCAAGGCCTGTTGCACCCGCCCGATGATTTGTTGGTGTTGGGCAGGGTTGTGTACTGCAACCCATGGGCGTTTGAGTTCGGTGTCAACCGCGGCGCGTATCGGGGTATCCATTGGCCAGGCGCTGGCCTGCTGTAGCGCGACGCCTATGGCATGCAATGCCGACTCGTCGTCGAGATCAACACCCGCTGAGTTGCGGCGATGGGCGCCATAAATGTCGCTCGGCATCGCGATGTGTGGGTTCACATCTCGCAGCTGAGGGTGGCACGCGCGTGCCGCTTGAATGGAGGCAATGGGATCGCGAATCAGATCGTCGATTCGCAAATG
>JALQVJ010000282.1 GCA_023260355.1 Burkholderiaceae bacterium
CCGGAGGAGATCTTCATGCTCATCCGCGTCGTCGCGCTGATGAGAGGCATGCTCATCTCGCTCAACGCCCTGGACGTCCACGCGCGGATGATTTGGCGCCCGTACGCCATGGCGGCGCTGCGCGCCGCCGGCGATGATGCCAGCCAATGCCAAGAAACTGGTGATGCTTAAGGTGCTCGCGCCTGAGAGACCCTGGCCAACCGTGCAGCCCATGGCGGTCACGCCGCCAAAGCCCATCAATACGGCGCCGCCAAGGTGCAATGCTGTGTCCTGAGTGCTGCTGAATCCTTCCCAGCGGAAGGTGTGGGCGCGCCAGTTCTCGATCAGAGATCCAATCACCACACCAGCCACGCTGACGATTGCAATCGTGAGGTGGTTGGACTGGTCGCTGAACAAGATCAGCCAGTGCAACGTGTAGGCCATCGGCGCTGTGAACGTGAGGGCTTCCATCTGCTGGCTGTTGGTTGCAAGAAACGCAGGCTCAAGTGTTTGAGGGTGCTCTTGCACATACCCCATGTGACCGCTGACGTACCACATGGCCGCAACACTCAGCCCAACCGCAAGCGCGCTCCACCCCCAAGCGGATTGGCGAAACTCAGGTGACTTCAATGCCCATACCCAGGCCAACACAAACAACGCGGCCGCAAGGCAAAACCCCGCCCATTCAGGACTCACGCCGATCCAATCAGCCAAGTGGAGCGGAATCAAGCTGGTGGAGAGGTCAAAGCTGACGCGATCCAAGGTCTCAGTGCGCAAGACAGCCGTGATCCCGCGCAGGGTCGCATAGGCGGTCACACCCATCACCACGAACACAACCAGAGACTTCAGGCTTCCGCCGCCAATCCTGACCAGCGTCTTGCTGCCACAACCCGAGGCGAGCACCATGCCAAAGCCAAATGAAAACCCACCCACAAGCGCACTGCCAACGATGATGCGCCCAGAGGCGTAGATGCTGTCGGTCACCTTCAGCAACCCAAGGGCATCCATTCCCCACAAAGCAAATGATGCTGTCACCACCGATAGCAGCCACATTTTGGCTCTCGAAGAGTCGCCCACATTGATCACATCACTGATGGCACCCATGGTGCAGAAGTGGCTGCGTTGGACGATCCACCCGAAGAAAACAGCGACTAAAAAAGCCGCCCACAACACTTGGTTTTGTAGGGCGGCCAGTTCATTTAATTCCATGACGGCTCATTCCATCGCGAACATGCGCATGCGCATAGGTTAAAAAGGTTCAACGCAAAATTTGCAGGCGCTGCTGGGCAGTTTGGGCCGCCTCGGTGTTGGGCGCCGAGTTGACCAATTCGCTCAGGGTGGCTTGGGCACCAGCCCGGTCTTTCAACTCAAGCTGGCAATTGGCCAAGGCCAATTTCGACTCTGGCACCCGCGTGTGCTGCGGGAACTCATTGATCAAGGACTTAAACGTATCCAGCGCCTTGGTGAACGACTGTGACGCATATTGGGCATTGCCAAGCCAGAACAAGGCGCTTGGGCGATAGCCAGTGGTGGGATAGGCCCTCAAAAACGCGTCCAACTTGACCTCTGCCAACGCGTAGTCACCCGAGCGCAGCACAGAAATTGCATCGTCATAGGCTGCTCGCTCCATCGGCTGCACGATGATTTCCACATTGTCTACATTCAACGTCACAGGCTCGAGCTTGCTCATGCGAGCAGACAAATCGCCGTTCATCTTGTCGAGCCGCTCTGTCATCGCCGTCAAGGATCTGACCAACTCTTCGTTTTGGCCACGCAACTGCGCCAGCTCGCGCCGCAGAGCATCGTTTTGACTCGCCAGTTCAAGAAGCCCTGCACCAGTGGCCGACTGTTTGGTCAGCAACTGCAACGCGGCTTGGTTGGCGGAGACACGCTCGCGCAGCTCAATGATGGCGCGGCGCGCTTCCGCGTCCTCAAACAGAGCCGCCTGCGCAGCTCCAGTGAAGGCCGCACACCCAACCGCACACACGACTATTGAACGCGTCACACGACCCATGACTGTCTTGCTCTTCAACATTGGCGAAAATCCTGCTTAACGGTAGCTGATTTCAACACGGCGATTCAGTGCTCTCGATTGCGCATCCCCGCCCAAACTGGCAGGCTTCTCCTCGCCATAGCTGACCGCTTCGATTTGGTTGTCATTGGCACCCAAGAGCGTCAGTGCGCGCCGAACAGCTTCAGCACGCTGCTGGCCCAACGCCACGTTGTACTCCCTACTGCCCAACTCATCGGTGTGTCCCGCCAATGAAACGCGCAGCTGGCCGTTGCTGGCCAACGCCTGGGCATGCTGTGCAATCAAGTTCGCATACTCTTCTTTGAGCACGTAACTGTCGAAATCGAAATAAATCACCTTGCCAAGACTGGATGCCTCGTCTGCTTTGCTCTTTTCTGCATTCAGATCAACCGTGTTGATGGCATTTTGACTCGCTGTGCCACTGTCGGTTTTGGAGGATTGAGCCCCTGTGCTGCTTGAGCTTGCCGTTGAGTTCGCCGCGCCAGTAGCACCTGCACCGCCACTTTCGGTCAAATCGATGCTGCTACAGGCCACCAAAGAAGCCAGCAGTGCGCCGGTCAATGACGTTTTGAGCGCAGTTTTCAAGTTGAATTTCATGTGTGTCTCCAATCTATGATTTGTGGGTTTTATTGAGCGTCACTCACTGGCGGAACGGGCCCCATGCAGGCTCCCGGATATCTCCAACCGAGCCAGCCAATCGAGAACGAATTCGACCATCCACGGTGGTGGTCATCAGCGCCTCTTGGCCCTCGATGCGTGTGGCGTACATGATCATGCGACCGTTGGCGGCAAAACTTGGGCTCTCGTCGGCGGACGTGCGCGTCAACACCCGCACTACACCTGTGTCGAGATCCAAAGCGTGCAACCTGAACGCACCACCCTCGACGCGCGAGACGTAAACAAGCGTCTTGCCGTCCGGGCTGATGTCTGGCGACACGTTGTAATTGCCGGTGAATGTGACCCGTTTGGGCGCACCGCCCAATGCCGACATCCGATAAATTTGCGGCGAACCGCCTCGGTCGCTCACAAAGTACAAAAACTGGCCATCCTTCGACCATACAGGTTCGGTATCGATGCTGACTGAGTCCGTCAAACGCTCAGGCTTATTGGTCGCGAGATCCACGCTGTAGATTTGTGAATGTCCCGCCAAGGTCAAAGTCGCGACCAACCGCTTGCCATCAGGGGACCACGCTGGCGCTGAGTTCGAGCCCTTGAAGTTGGCAACCATCTGTCGCTCACCCGTGGCAATCGCATGCACATAAATGACGGGCTTTTTCGATTCAAACGACACGTAAGCCAGTTGCGTGCCATTGGGCGACCACGTCGGCGAAATGATCGGTTCTGGACTGGACAGCGCAACCTGTGCATTCTGTCCATCTGCATCGGCAACCCAAAGAGAAAAACGCTTGCGCGCTTGCGTGACGTATGCGATTCGGGTCGAAAACACACCGGCATCCCCCGTGAGCTTTTCGTAGACTGAATCAGCAACCTTGTGTGCGGCGAGCCGGATATCGCGTTCTGCAACCGGGAAACTGACGCCACCCAGATCTTCGGCCTTGACGACGTCCCATAGTCGGTAGCGGACATCCCAACGCCCGTCGGGCAGGCGATTGACGCTCCCAGTAACCAAAGCGTCCACGCCAAGGGCGCGCCACGGCATCAGGTCTGGGCGGGTGTTTTCGTTCAATACCTCGCCGTTGACGACCACATGGCGAAACAAACCGCTTCGCTCGAGATCCGCGATCACAATTTGATCGACGGCAGCAGGAGCGCCTTCACGGCCCTGGAACGATGCGACCGTGAACGGGCGCTGCGTCAGGCCAACGCCCCTGACATCGACTTGGAATTGGGCGAATGCGGGTGCACTGAATCCGCCCGCACCGATCGCCGCAACTGCGCCAACCAACTTGCGGCGGCTCAACTGAGGGGGATTGGCCAACGGAAGCGTGTCAGTAAAAAGTTCCATATTCAGATGCTATTTCCGGTGGTGTCACATGCCTGCGTCTCGCGGTCGACGCAGCGCCAAAATAGATCATAACGAACCTGAAAGCACCAAGGTTGTCAGATTCGTGAATTTCAATGCTGTAGGGGCGGTTAACGCAAGACAATATCGTACTGTTCAGTCGAAAGTACATGGTCTGCGTGCAACGCAATGGGCTTGCCGATGAAGGCACTCAAGCCGGCCAAATGTCGGCTCTCTTCATCCAAGAACATCTCGATCACCCTCGGATGAGCAATGACTCTGAACTCAGCGGGATTGAAACTGCGCGCCTCAGTCAGTATTTCTCTGAGGATGTCGTAACAGACCGTGCGCGGTGTTTTGACAAGGCCCCGCCCTTGACACACGTCACAAGTCTCGCTGAGCGCTTGTGCCAACGACTCTCGATCGCGCTTGCGCGTCATCTCAAGCAAACCCAAAGGCGAAAAATCGCCCACCTGTGTCTTCACACGGTCTCTGGCCAATTGCTTGCGCAACGCTGCGTGGACTGCTTCGCGGTGGGCCTCACTCACCATGTCGATAAAGTCAATCACGACGATACCCCCCAGATTTCTCAATCGCAGTTGCCTTGCGATCGCGTGAGCCGCTTCCAGGTTCGTTTTGAATATCGTCTCATCAAAATTCCGAGTGCCGACAAATCCGCCTGTGTTCACGTCGATCGACGTCAATGCTTCGGTTTGGTCGATCACCAAATAGCCTCCCGACTTCAAGTCGACCTTGCGTTGCAGTGCCTTGAGGATCTCGGCATCCACTTGGTGCAGGTCAAACACGGTGCGCTCGCCCGTGTGTAACTCGATGCGATCCAGCAGCGCTGGCATGTACTGCGCTGCAAATGTCTGTAAAGCGTTCAGCTGCTCCCTGGAGTCCACCCTGATGCGCTCGGTTTGTTCGGATGCCAAGTCTCGAAGAACGCGCTGCAGCAAGGTCAAGTCAGCATGCAGCAACTGCCCTGCCCCCTTGGTTTGTGCGCCATGCAAGATCTCCGCCCATGTGCGCTGCAGATAGCCAATGTCTCTGGCCCATTCCGCGTCGCTGGCGTCTTCTGCATTGGTTCGCAAAATAAACCCACCTGGGTCGTCCTTGGCGAGCGTGCTCAAGCGGTCTCGCAAAGCTTCTCGCTGTTGCACTGGGATCTTTTGCGAAATACCGATGTGCTTTTCCTTGGGCAAGTACACCAAAAATCGCCCGGCAATGCTGACCTGCGCTGTCAACCGCGCCCCCTTGGTGCCCAGCGGGTCTTTCAGGACTTGCACAACCAAGCGTTGGCCCTCGTGCAACTGCCGCTCGATCGGCACAGGCGCATGGGCTGGATCATCGCGGACCCCGCGTGGCAACAGGTCTGCCACGTGCAAAAAACCCGTCCGCTCCAAACCGATGTCGATGAAGGCCGATTGCATACCCGGTAGCACGCGGGTGACCTTGCCCAAATAGACATTGCCAACCAGCCCACGCTCCAGCGCCCGCTCGATCAGCACCTCCTGAACAGCACCCTGTTCAATGAGTGCGACTCGAGTTTCCTGAGGAGACCAGTTGATCAAAATTTCTTGTTGCATGACAACTGACTCACTTTCCTCGGAGGGCCATGCGACAGCCCGCGCGATCCAACAGCAGCGCCGTCTCATATGCAGGGAGCCCCATGATGCCGGAATAGCTGCCTTTGATTTGCGAAATCCACAAACTCGCCAAGCCTTGAATGCCATACGCGCCAGCCTTGCCCATGGGCTCGCCGGTTGCGACATAGGCATTGATTTGGCGGGCACTGAGCGGCGCAAACGTGACCTTCGAGTGGCTCACCAATACCTCCGACTCATGGCCCCAAGCGAGCGCAACAGCCGTGTAAACATCATGCGAACACCCACTCAAGCGCGCCAGCATCTCTGAGGCATGCCTCTTTGATTGGGGCTTGCCCAAAATATCGCGTCCAAGCGCGACAGTCGTATCTGCACAAAGAACCGGTGCCTCGACCAAGCCGCGAGAAAGCCTGCGACGCATCGCCGCTTCCAACTTCAGCTGAGTCACTCGCCGCACGTAGACGCGAGGAGACTCATTGGGTCGCGCGACCTCCAGGGCCTCGGCGTCCTCATTTCCGTCCGCCAGCAGCAAGTCAAATGCAACCCCCCAACTGCGCAGCAGCTCTTGTCTGCGCGGGCTTTGTGAGGCGAGGTAGATGCGGTCGCAACCTTGGCGTGCCATGGCTATTCGCGGTGATAAGGGTGATTCGCGTTCACCGACCAAGCCCGATAAAGCTGCTCAACCAACAGCACCCGGGCCATGGCATGCGGCAGCGTCAAATGTGACAGTCTGATCTGTTGCTGCGCAGAGGCCTTGAGCCCATCATCCAAGCCATCGGGACCGCCGATCAAGAGGACCACATCGTTCGCGGCCAGTTGCCAATCCTGAAGTTGCTGTGCCAACTCCTTTGTCGTGACAGCTTTGCCCCGCTCATCCAGGGCGACCACATGCGCGCCGCGAGGGATCAAGCCCTCAATGCGCTCGCGCTCCACCAACATCGCGCTTTGCGCGTCCGCCTGAGATGCCCGGTGTGCGACCTTCACAGTCCTTACTTCAAACTTCAACTCGGGCGGAAAGCGCTTGGCGTAATCATCCACGGCGACTTGCGCCCACTGGGGCATTTTTTGCCCCACCGCGATCACGATCAAGCGCATGGCAGCAGCCCCGTGTCGCGCTGCGCCTTATTTGCCCGCAGCCCGTCTGGCAACGTTGGCTGCAGGTTTGGCTGCAGGTTTGGCTGTTGCCTTCTTGGCGGCAGGCTTGGCTGCAGGTTTGGCAACGGCCTTCTTGGCTGCAGGCCTGGTTGCAGGCTTGGCTGTAGCCTTCTTGGCGGCAGGCTTGGCTGCAGGTTTGGCAACGGCCTTCTTGGCAGCAGGCTTGGCTGCGGGTTTGGCAACGGCCTTCTTGGCTGCAGGT
>JALQVJ010000378.1 GCA_023260355.1 Burkholderiaceae bacterium
GGCACTGACGCCGTTGTGACACGATGAACAGCTGCCAGTGGTGCTGCTGTGGTCAAAGGTGGCGCCACTCCAGTCATTGGTGTTGTGCCGTGCTGGATTGATCGACGTCGATCAATACCTGCAACTCTTGGCCAAGACATGGAACCAAGTGCGGCAAAGCCCCGGGGAGTCGCTGCAAAGTGTGGCGCAATCAAGCTTTGATGCGTGGACGCGTTACTACCGCATCACTGAAAACACGCCCAACGCCACGGTCAGTTACTACACCAAGGGGGCACTGGTTGGCCTGTGCCTGGACGCCGAGTTGCGCCGTGCCGGACACGACCTCGACCAATTGATGCGTGCACTCTGGCAACGCACGCAAGGCGGCCCCATGCGCCAAGCCGATATCACCGCCGTGCTGAACATCTGGGGCTTGGGCTCGGTGGCGCGCACCTTGGACGCTTGGGTACACCGCACCGATGCGTTGCCGGTAGAGGCCGCGCTGAACAGCCTGGGTGTCAAAGTCACGTGGGTCGATGCGCCACTGGCACAACGTTTGGGCATTCGCGTGCGAGAAGACCATGCGGGCTTGCACATCACCCACGTGTTGCGCGGCGGCGCAGGCGAAGCCATGGGCCTGTGTGCGGGCGACGAATGGCTGTCGGTGCAAGTGGGTCGGCAACACGCGCGCGTGCGCAAACTGAGTGATGTCAAACAATGGATGAACGCCTCGCGCACCTTCAAGGCATGGGTCGCTCGCGACGGTCGCATGCGCCAGCTGCAAGGCCAATGGCCTGACGCTGCACGCGCCGCCAAGTTGGGTCGCGCGGCCAGTTGATCCGCACGGCCAGTTGATCCGCACCAGCGGCGCACGCGGCCCCTGCGTCACGACACAAAAAAAGCGTGCGAATCACCGCACGCTTTTTTTTTGGATCAGCCAAGCCAGAAGGCTGCCTGATCGGAGAGTGGCATCACACCATCAGCGCAAGTCCACCACGCGCTTGGCCTTGCCCATGCTGCGCTCTACGCCGCCCTCCCCCAAGACTTCGATGTCTGCACTCGAGCCAATGTAGGTCTTGATCTCGTGGGCCAAGGTTTGTGCGGCTTTTTTGGCGGCAGCGCTGTCGGCGGCCAAACCGGGGCGGGCTTCGACCTTGACGGTCAGCACATCGAGCGGGCCCTTTTTGGTCAACACGCACTGGGAGTGCGGCGCCAACTTCACCGAGGCGTTCTACAGTGAGCGCCAGTACGAGAAGAACAACAACTTCAACCTTATGAACCGTAACAAGCGCGGCATCACGCTGGACTTGACCTGCGCCGAGGGACGCGAGCTACTGCTCTCGCTCGCACAGCAGTGCGATGTGGTGATCGAAAACTATTCGGCCGAAG
>JALQVJ010000422.1 GCA_023260355.1 Burkholderiaceae bacterium
TGAAAGAGCACGCCATGAGCGTGCGCGACACGATTTGGGAAATGATGGAACGCGGCTCTAAGGGCGAGTTCTAAAGCCAACCCACTCAAAGCACTCCCCTGGAGTGCTTTTTCAATATCAATCAAAGAAAACAAGATCCGGAGACACCCCATGAGTTTGTCTTTTCGCGCCAACGCTGTCGCATTAGCCACCATCGCCCTGGTGGCCTCACAAGCAGCCCATGCCACCAATGGCATGAATATGGAGGGCTATGGCCCGATCGCCACTGGCATGGGAGGCGCAGCGACCGCATACGACAACGGCACAGCCGGCATGGCCAACAACCCTGCCACGCTGCAGTTGGCGCCCAACGGACATCGTGTGGATGGGGCGATTGGCATCCTTCAGCCTAACATTACCGCGCAAGCCATGGCGGGCGCTCCAGCCCAAGCGTCCACAGCCACCTCGTTTGTCATGCCCGCGATCGGCTGGACGAGTACCAACGACCAAATGACCTGGGGCGTGGGCATGTTTGCACAAGGCGGAATGGGGGCCGAGTATCCTGGCTCAACGCCGCTGTCCGCTATGACAGCAGGCGCGGTGCGTTCCGAGCTAGGAGTGGGTCGCGTTATTTTTCCTGTCGCATATCGCGTCACCCCCAAACTCACGATTGGAGGCTCCCTGGATTACGTTTGGGCAGGACTCGATATGAAGATGGCCGCCAACGGCACCCAAGTCGAGGAGATGCTTTATGCAACGGGCGCAAGCAAAGCGCAAGTTGATCAAGTCTTGATAAATTTCGGGATGTACGCCGCTGGAGCCAACGGCGGCAATGGTGGAGGCGACGCGAACGTGATTGCTCGACTCGAGTTCTCGGACAACAGCACCTTTACCGGTGCTGCCAAAGGCACTGGCCTAGGAACCAAAGTAGGCGCAACATTTCAAGCTTCAGACACGCTGACTCTCGGGGTGAGCTATCACGGCAAGACAAAGCTGTCTGATATGGAAACCAGCGCAACGGGCGCAACTTTTGGCGGAGCCCCCGGCAAGATTACCGTTGTTGATTTCCAATGGCCAGCAATCACCTCAGTCGGTGCTGCGTGGATCGCAAATCCCAAACTAACGTTGGCGATGGACGTCAAACGCATTGCCTGGTCTGATGTGATGTCCAGCTTCAACATGCAGTTCTTGATGTCGGGCGCGCCTCAGCCGGTGAGCTTTGCCATGCCACAAAACTGGAAAGATCAAACCGTGACGATGTTGGGCGCGAGTTACCAGTTGAATGAGCAAACGACGCTTCGTGGCGGCTTGAACTTGGCCAGCAATCCTGTCCCAGAAATGATGACACACCCCCTCTTCCCGGCAACAGTGAAATCTCATTACACGTTTGGCGTTGGGCATCAAATCGACAAATCATCGAGTATTGACCTCTCTGCAACGATTGCGCCTCAAGTCAGCATCACAAGCCGCTATCTTGGCGTCATCACCCACAGCCAAACCAACTTTCAGTTGATGTACAGCTACCGCTATTGATATTTGATATTTACAAGTCGTCTCGCCCTCGGGCCTCACCGCCAATCAGAGCTGGAGCAAGCTGCTTTGATTGGCGGTTTTTTTATGGCGTGTCATCGTCT
>JALQVJ010000430.1 GCA_023260355.1 Burkholderiaceae bacterium
AGCGGCCAGTGGCTCGGCGATGGCCAGCGCGTTTGCCAAACTCAAGGGGCTCTGATCCATGAAAGCGCTGCGCATCTATGCAGGAGCCAAGGCGCTGAAGGCGCTGCGCGAGCGGGGCGGCCTGAGCCCTGAGCAAGTGCGGGTGATCCCGGCGGCTGCCGGCGGCCCCAAGGGTTTGATGTTGCTGCGCATGGATCAATTTTTGTTTGGTGATTGGCTCAAGGACAGCTCGGCGCCTCTGCATGTGGTGGGCGCCTCGATCGGCGCATGGCGCATGGCTACGGCTTGCCTGCGCGACCCCGTGCCAGCGATTCAGAGGCTCGAGCACGACTACATCCACCAGCACTTTGAGCCGCCGCCCGGGCAACGCAAACCCAGCGCGCGCCAAGTCAGCGAGGCATTCGCGCAGAGCCTTCAATTGTTTTACGAGGGGCGGGTCAGCGAGGTGTTGAGTCATCCCAATCGGCACCTGCACGTCGTGGTCTCACGCGGGCTCGGCTTGCTGGACGCGCACCAGCCATTCCGCACGGCGTTGGGTTTTGCAGGCGCGTTTGTGGCCAATGCCGTGGAGCGCCCCTATCTGGGGAGATGGTTGGAGCGAGGCATCTTGTCTGGCCATGCTTCGCCAGCATTGCCCAAGCGCGAAGATGGTTTCCCCAGCCGCCATTGGCCCCTGAGTGAAGCCAATTTCATGGCGGCTGTGCGGGCGAGTTGCTCGATTCCGTTTGCGATGGAGCCTGTGATCAATGTGCCGCAGTTGCCACCAGGCACATACTGGGATGGTGGGCTCACCGACTATCACTTGCATTGGGGTTATGAATTGGCGCCAGAAGAGGTGGTGCTGTATCCCCATTTCCAGCGCGCCGTCATCCCCGGGTGGCTTGATAAGTCCTGGAAAAAGCGCCACGCGGCGACGCCAGCCTTGGATCAAACCATGGTGCTGGCGCCCGATCCGGATTGGGTGGCGGCGCTACCCGGCGGCAAGTTGCCAGATCGCCATGACTTTGTGACCTATGCAGATGATTTCGCAGGTCGGGTTGCCGCGTGGAGCACCGCCGTATCACGCAGCCAACAACTTGCGGATGAGTGGCAGGCATGGCTCGCGCAACCCGATATCGACCAAGTTGAAGCCTTGTCGTGATGGCCCGACCGGGCTCCGGTTAGACCGGTTAGAAATAGTCAGACAGATCGAGCATGCGCGCTGCGGCGGCATTGCGTTTGACGGAGGCGATGCCTTTTTCCATGGCCGCGGTCGACGCGTAGTGGGTGCTTTTGCCCAAACGCGCGCCCGCTTCGTCCAGGAGTGAGAAAAACGGGTGACCGCCGGGCGCCAAGCGGCGGTCGTAGCAGTGGTCCAGCAGACTGCACCGGCGAATGCGCTCAAGCTCAAATTCCGCATCCTCTTTGATGTTGAAGGTTTGGCTTGTCATCACAACTTGGCCGTTCGCGGCCTTCAAACTCAACGAGAACAAACCGTGGCGATTTTTTGTCAACTCAAATTTGCCAGACATCGCAACTCCTGATGAATATGGTTCTAAAAATAGAGATATTCACGGAGTCTATAGTTCTAAAGTACTCATTTGAACTATCAAGACTGGCTAGTTAAAGCCCCATTGAGGGGCCAAGACTCAAGCGCTTTCTTCGAGCATG
>JALQVJ010000035.1 GCA_023260355.1 Burkholderiaceae bacterium
CGCTTGCCTGGGCCCAAGCCCGTGGCGTAAGGCAGGGGCGTAATGCAGGGGCGTAATGCAGGGGCGTAATGCAGGGGCGGGCGAGCGCCATGGCCCAAGAGGGGGATTTGTCGCACACGTCCCTGAGAGCGCACGCCCAGCGTTTAAGATGGCGGGTTCTGCGTTGGCACACGTTGCATTGCGTGTGCCAACCCCCTTCATTTTCGACTGCTCAGGTGTTTCGCCATGCCTCAATACCGCTCTAAAACCTCCACTGGTGGCCGCAACATGGCCGGTGCTCGTGCGCTCTGGCGTGCGACCGGCATGAAGGACGCCGACTTTCAAAAGCCCATCATCGCAGTGGCCAACTCGTTCACCCAGTTCGTGCCCGGCCACGTGCACCTCAAGGATTTGGGCCAATTGGTGGCGCGAGAAATCGAGGCAGCCGGCGGTGTGGCCAAAGAGTTCAACACCATCGCCGTGGACGATGGCATCGCCATGGGACATGACGGCATGCTGTATTCGCTGCCCAGCCGCGACGTCATCGCCGACTCGGTCGAGTACATGGTCAACGCCCACTGCGCCGACGCCATGGTGTGCATTTCGAATTGCGACAAGATCACCCCGGGCATGCTGATGGCTGCCATGCGCCTGAATATCCCCGTCATCTTTGTCACCGGTGGCCCCATGGAAGCCGGCAAAACCCGTTTGGCTGGGCACAAAATCGACTTGATCGACGCCATGGTGATCGCCGCTGACTCCAAAGCCAGCGACGAAACAGTGGCCGATTACGAGCGTTCTGCATGCCCAACGTGCGGTTCGTGCTCTGGCATGTTCACGGCCAACTCCATGAACTGTTTGGCCGAAGCGCTGGGCTTGGCATTGCCTGGTAACGGCACGGTCGTCGCCACCCACGCCGACCGCGAGCGTTTGTTCAAAGAGGCGGGTCAGCGCATCGTCGGCTTGGCCAAGCGCTACTACGAGCAAGAGGACACCAGCATCCTGCCGCGCTCAATGGGCTTCAAGGCACTTGAGAACGCCATGTCACTGGATATCGCCATGGGCGGGTCGACCAACACCATTCTTCACCTGCTGGCGATCGCGCAAGAGGCCGAAATCGACTTCACCATGAAGGACATCGACCGCCTTTCACGCACAGTGCCCCAGCTGTGCAAGGTCGCGCCCAACACCCAGAAGTACCACATCGAAGACGTCCACCGTGCGGGCGGCATCATGGGCATCTTGGGCGAGCTCGACCGCGCCGGCAAGTTGCACACCGACGTGCCGACCGTGCACGCACCCACGCTGGGTGATGCATTGAACGAGTGGGACATCGCTCGCAACCCCAGCGAAGCCGTGCAGCATTTCTTCAGGGCGGGCCCCGCCGGTATCCCCACACAGGTGGCCTTCAGCCAAGACACGCGTTGGCCCAGCCTGGACGTGGATCGCGCCAACGGTTGCATTCGCTCCTACGACAACGCGTTTTCTACCGAGGGCGGCTTGGCCGTGCTCTACGGCAACATCGCGCTCAACGGCTGCGTCGTCAAAACGGCGGGTGTGGACGACAGCCTGTTGGTGTTCGAAGGCCCCGCGCACGTGGTCGAGTCACAGGACGAAGCGGTTGAGCACATCTTGAACGACGAAGTCAAAGCCGGCGACGTCGTCATCGTGCGCTACGAAGGCCCCAAAGGTGGCCCTGGTATGCAAGAAATGTTGTACCCCACCAGCTACATCAAATCCAAAGGGCTGGGCAAAGCCTGCGCCTTGTTGACCGACGGCCGCTTCTCGGGTGGCACCTCGGGCTTGTCGATCGGCCACTGCTCTCCTGAGGCAGCGGCGGGCGGCGCGATTGGTTTGGTGCGCCATGGCGACCGCATCCGCATCGATATCCCCAACCGCAGCATCTCGGTGTTGGTGTCAGACGAAGAGCTGGCCAAGCGCCGGGCCGAGCAAGACAAGCTGGGCTGGAAACCCGCCAAGCCGCGCCCCCGCAAAGTGTCCGCCGCGCTCAAAGCCTACGCGCTGCTGGCGACGTCGGCCGACAAAGGCGCGGTGCGCGATTTGTCCATGCTGGACTGATCGCCGCTGGGCTCCAGAACCTCGGCCCGCGCCGAGGTTTTTTTGGCGCTTGACCTTCCAGTGATAGGAAGGTTTATGCTTAGACCATGACCTCACCCTCGACGCTCCAAACCCTCAACTGGCAAATCGAAGGCATGACCTGCGCCTCATGCGTGGCGCGGGTTGAGCGCTCGCTGGCCAAGGTGGGCGGCGTGGCCAGTGCGCAGGCCAACCTCGCCACCGAATCGGTGCAGGTGTCATTCGAGGCGCCAGCCACCCCGGCAGCGCTCAAGTCCGTG
>JALQVJ010000088.1 GCA_023260355.1 Burkholderiaceae bacterium
CTGGCCGTACCACGTGTGCCAACCTTGAGTGAGTTGTGGCTGGCTTTGATCGCGTGTGCGGGTATTTGGCTGGTCTCCGGTGCAGCCGCGGCGTTCAACTGTCTGATCGAGCAGCACATCGACGCCAAGATGCGGCGCACAGCGTGGCGGCCGACTGCAAAGGGTGAGCTATCCACGCGCCAAGCGCTTGTGTTTTCAATGGTGCTCTGTGGCATCGCCAAGCACCTCGTCCAGGGTCTGGTGTGTCTTCAGTTCAATCTTGCCTTCTTTGACCTTGTCCATGAGTTTGTCGACCATGATCGGTTCAGCCCTGAATGTGTCACGGCGGTGGACCAAGTAGACCTTCTTGGCGATGTTCGAGAGGTAGAGCGCCTCTTCAACCGCCGTGTTGCCGCCCCCAACGACGCAGCAGACTTGATCGCGATAGAAGAACCCGTCGCAAGTCGCGCAGGCCGACACACCTTTGCCCATGAAAGCCGATTCGGAGGGCAGACCGAGGTATTTGGCGGAGGCGCCCGTCGCAATGATCAGCGAGTCGCAAGTGTAGGTTCCAGCGTCTCCGGTGAGTGTGAATGGGCGTTGTCCCAAGTTCACCGTGTGAATGTGGTCGAACACCATCTCAGTTTGGAATCGCTCAGCGTGCTGCATGAAGCGCTGCATCAGGTCGGGACCTTGGACGCCGTTGACGTCAGCTGGCCAGTTGTCCACCTCGGTGGTTGTCATCAGCTGGCCACCCTGAGCGATGCCCGTGATGAGCATGGGCTTCAAGTTGGCGCGCGCCGCGTAAATCGCCGCGGTGTAACCTGCAGGCCCAGAGCCTAAAATGAGAACTTTGGCGTGTTTCATTGCAAATCAATACCTATAAAAAATGCATTATTGCCCACTAGACAAGAAAAAATTAACTCTTTTGTCGTAAAGTGTGACTTCCTAGTGTTTGAAAATTGGCCGCACACTTTGGATAGCCCCTGATTGTAGGGGGCTCAGGTCCCACCCACCAGAGCAGGTACTTATGTCCATACTTTCCAATGAAGATCTGATCTTGCGTGTGCCACTGTTTGCATCCTTGGATTCAGTCGACGCGATTCAAATTGCCAACGCCGTCTGCAAAAAGCGCTTTCGCAAAGGTGAGTGCCTGATTCATCAAGGAACCCAGCACAAGCAACTCGTCATCCTCCTGACGGGGCGCGCGCGGCTGGTGATGACCGATCGCCAGCAACGCGAGGTGATTGTTGAGCGGGTTGTCGCGGGCGAATTCGCAGGTGAGCTTTCGCTGTTTGACGAGCAGCCGCACCCAGCGGCGTTGATTGCCGAGGCACAAACGGATGCGCTGTTGCTCGAATGCGGGGTCTTCATGGATTGTCTCCAGCGCAATGAGGGGGTCATGCTGGAGCTGTTTCGGGTCATGGCTCGACGAAATCGGCGCGCAGGACATAAGATTGAGACCTTGGCGCTGGAAGATGTCTTCGGACGGGTCGCAGACGCGTTATGGGAGCTCTCAACTCCCAATGCGGAGGGCCTGCGCGTGACACAGGCTAAAGTGTCGAGGCAAGATGTGGCCAAAATGATCGGTGCATCCCGCGAGATGGTGAGCCGTGTCATGAAAGAGTTCACATCTCGCGGTGTGATCGGTACGCGTGACGACGGCACTGTGTGGGTGCATGATCGCTTGGTTCCAAAAAAATAATTGGGTGTGGCCTTTCAGGGGTCGCGCCAGCCCCTGATTGATGACATTTTCACTACAGACGTTATTCAGCTCCAGCAACCGCAACGTGTCTGTCAAGACGCCCGACTTGCCGCGCCGGCGATTGACGCAAGAGCTTGTGTTGCTCTTGCTCTCGATCAGTTTGTTGCTCTGGGCCGGTGCGCTCATCAGCTACTCACCCAATGACCCAGCCTGGTCGACCACCGGAACGCACCCAGAGACCCAAAATTGGCTGGGGGTGGTGGGCGCGTGGTGGGCGGATCTGAGCTTTTTTGTCTTTGGATGGTCCGTGTGGTGGCTTTGGCTGGCTGGCGTCTTGGCCCTTGTGCGCCGGACCCGTGCTTGGCTGGCTGGTGGCGATGCCGTCGTGTCCCAGGCGTCGACGAGGCGGCGCAAGCCAACCGAGGCCACCCAACCGACGGTGAAGCCCTGGGCTGTCAACTGGAAGTTGGTCAGTTGGTGGGCCGGCCTGATTGGGTTGGTTTCTGCCAGCACTGTGTTGGAGTGGACGCGCTTGTCGCGCTGGGACATCGCCATGCCAGACCAGACGGGGGGCGTGCTTGGGGATTTGCTTGG
>JALQVJ010000097.1 GCA_023260355.1 Burkholderiaceae bacterium
CGGGTGCGCTTGAGATTGGACAGGTATTCCACGAAGACTTTGCCCATCAAATGGTCCATCTCATGCTGAATGCAACGCGACAGCAGCCCATCACCCTCGACCTCTTGGACCTGCCCTTGCTCGTCGAGCGCCTCAACGCGAATGCGCTCAAACCGCTCCACCGCGTCATAGATACCCGGGACCGACAAACAGCCTTCATCGTTGGTCACTTTTTCATCGCTGGTCCACACCACTTTGGGGTTGATCAGCACCAGCGGGTCGTCACCTTCTTCGCTGACGTCAATCACTATGATGCGCTCGTGCACATCCACTTGGGTGGCTGCCAAACCGACGCCATTGGAGTCGTACATGGTTTCGAACATGTCACGAACAAGCGCGCGGACGCGGTCGTCGACTTTTTCCACGGGCTTGGCCACCTTGTGAAGACGGGGGTCGGGGTAGCGGAGTATCGTTAATTTGCTCATGACTTCGAATCCAAATTCCAGCCCTCTATTGTCCCCGAAACCCGTTCGAGACGATGATTGAACTTACAAAAACCAGAATCGATCGCCATGAATTCAGCTCAATCTCACACCCCTGAAGAGGTCCGCGCCTGGCTTCGCCTATTGATGACTCCTGGCGCAGGGCCAGCGACGCAACGGCAGTTGTTGCAAATATGGGGTTGGCCGACGGCGATTTTTGACACGAGCTTGGCGGAAAAAAGAGCCCAAGTCAGCGAATCACTGGCGATGGCTTTGCACCAAACGCCCCCAGAGCTAGAGGCGACTTGGGATCGCACAATGGCTTGGCTGGAGCGCGAACAATGTCACATGATCACATTAGGTGCAGCAAGCTACCCAGCAGCTTTGCTGCAGACCGCTGACCCGCCTGTCTGCTTGTTTGCTCAAGGGCACTTGGATGGTTGGCACGACCGCCAATGGCTTGCGATGGTTGGCAGCCGAAACCCGACCCCCCAAGGTGTGGCCAATGCACGGGCCTTCGCTCGCGCGTTCGCCGAACAGGGTTTAGGGGTGGTGTCTGGGCTTGCGCTTGGCATCGACGGCGCCGCCCACGAGGGCGCGCTGGCCGGGCGCGGACCGACGATCGCGGTGGTCGGTACAGGCTTGGACCGGGTGTACCCGAAAGGCCACCACGCCCTGGCACATCAAATCGCGGAAACTGGACTGTTGCTCAGTGAGTACGTATTGGGAAGCCCCCCTTTGGCGGCACACTTTCCGCAACGCAATCGCATCATTTCAGGGCTGAGCGCGGGCGTTTTGGTTGTCGAGGCGACCTTGCAATCAGGCTCCCTCATCACGGCGCGATTGGCCGGTGACCAAGGCCGTGAAGTGTTTGCGATTCCGGGCTCGATCCACTCGCCGCAGTCGAAAGGCTGCCACGCCCTGATTCGCCAAGGAGCCAAATTGGTTGAAAGTGCCCAAGATGTCATCGAAGAGCTGGGTTGGGCAAGCCCGATAGCTGCGCGCACCCAAAAGTCGGACGAAATCACCTGCAGGGCGCCACTCGATCCCGGGACCGCTCCCGCTAAAAGCGGCCAGCCCCCTGCCGCTGAACCTTTGAGGCCGAGTGTTGCCTCAATGCTCACAGCCATGGGCCAGGAGGTCACCGACATCGATGTGCTCAAGAATCTGCTTTAGCGGATCGCGAATGATCGCCTTTGGAAGTGTTAGCTCGCTCTTGCCATCAATTGTGATATCCAAAAGAACGTTTGATTGCTTAAGGGCAACACCCATTTCCTTTGCGTTCAATGT
>JALQVJ010000178.1 GCA_023260355.1 Burkholderiaceae bacterium
GCCGCCGATCAGGTCACCCGTGAACGACTCAGCCTGAGTCTCCTCTCGATAGGCCCGCTGGGCTCGCTCAAGTTCATGCTCGAAGTTGACGCCGGTTCGGTCACACAGGTGCATCAGGTCGGCGAGCATCAATCGCCTTTGCAATCTGTAGAGCAAACCGTTCTTCGCCGTATTCACGTATCACCTCCGCTATTTGCGCCACAGGGGCAGTGCTCAGCCAATCGGCCACTGATTGACCGCGCGTGGGATCCATGCGCATGTCCAAAGGCCCGTCGGCCCGAAAAGAAAACCCGCGCGATCCGTCGTCGATTTGTGGCGAGCTCACACCCAGATCCATCAGCAAGCCATCCAACGAGGCCTCTTCGAGATGGCTCATGTGAGAGAACGCTTCTTGATGGATCGAAAAGCGCGCATCGCGTGAGGCGATGGCCTGCGCGACGGCTGCGGCTTGCGGATCGCGGTCGAACGCCACCAAACGCCCTTGGGGCCCCAGTCGAGACAGCAACAAACCCGAGTGGCCACCGCGCCCAAACGTGGCGTCGACGTAGGTGCCAGCCTCCTGAACATGCAGTGCCTCGATGGCTTCGTTCAGAAGGACGGTGGCATGAGTCCATGTGTTCTCGTGCTCCACCGTCGACCTTAGAAAGAGAAATCCTTGAAGACGTCGGGCATATCGCCTTGCATGGCCTCTGCCTCTTGTGCAGCGTAGGTCTCGGCGTCCCACAACTCAAAGTAGCCACCCATGCCCAACAAGACCGTTTGCTTGTCGATGTTGGCGGACTTGCGCAGCTCGGGCGCAATCAGCACGCGGCCGGTGGCGTCGATGTCGACATCCATGGCGTTACCCAAGAAGATCCGCTTCCACCACTGCGCTTGCATGGGCAGTGCGGCAATGCGTTCCCTGAAGCGCTCCCACTCGGGGCGAGGGAAGACCATGAGGCAACCGTGGGGGTGCTTGGTGATGGTCAGCGCGCCTTGTGCATCTTGCATCAAGGCGTCACGGTGCCGCGTGGGCACGGAGAGCCGGCCCTTGGCATCGAGGTTGAGCGCTGATACACCTTGAAACACTGTCATTCGTCCTTGATTTGCACTAAGACCCACAAAATTGCACTTTTATGCACTGTATCAGGAAAAAGACATGGTGCAAAGAAATTTGTGGATTTTTTTCAATGAAATCAATGACTTATTGGCATGTTCTGCAATTTTGAGATGTATTTTTTTCGAAAAAAATGAACGACTTACGGGTGTTAGTGAAGGTGGGTTCTTCGAATTGATACACGACTTTGGGGTCAAAAAAAATCCCAATCAGCGCGATCTGCCAATTGGGACTCGGGCACCCCCCCCGCCGGGTTGGACACCGCACTTGGGGTCAAAGGATGTACCGCGACAAATCTTCGTTTTGGCTCAAGTCCTTGAGGCGATCATCGACAAACGCGCGGTTGATTTGAAGCGTGTGTCCGCGCAAATCCGCGGCATGAAAGCTCGCCTCCTCGAGCAAGCGCTCCATGATGGTCGATAAACGCCGAGCCCCAATGTTCTCGGTGCGCTCATTCACCTCACACGCGATGGCCGCGAGGCGTTGGATGCCATCTGCTTCGAACGCCAGTGTCACGCCCTCGGTCGCCAACAACGCTTGGTACTGGCGTGTGAGGTTGGCATCGGTTTGGGTCAGGATGGCCTCGAAGTCCTCGGCCTTGAGCGACTGCAACTCGACACGGATCGGGAAGCGCCCTTGCAGCTCAGGAATCAAATCGCTGGGCTTGCTCAAATGAAAGGCCCCGCTGGCGATGAACAACATATGGTCGGTTTTCACTGTCCCGTACTTGGTCGAAACGCTCGTGCCCTCTACCAACGGCAACAGATCCCGCTGCACGCCCTGGCGCGAGACATCGCTGCCTTGGTGGTCGCTGCGCACAGCGACCTTGTCGATCTCATCGATGAACACAATGCCATTTTGCTCAGCGGCTTGAATGGCTTGTTGTTTGATCTCTTCGTCATTGACCATCTGGCCGGCCAACTCGTCCGTGAACAATTTCATGCCTTCAGCCACCGTCACGCGTCGGGTGCGCTTGCCGCCTTGCTGAAATTGCGAAAACATGTTGCGCAACTGCTCCGTCATGTCCTCCATGCCCTGTGGCCCCACCACATCCAGCGAGGGCGCGGCTTCAGTCACGTCGATCGACACTTCTTTGTCGTTGAGCTGGCCCTCACGCAGTTTTTTGCGAAACGCCTGTCGCGTCGGATTGGGCTGCCCATCACTGTCTGTGACGCCGGGTAGCAGGGCATCCAAGATGCGCTCCTCTGCCGCGTCCAAAGCGCGTTCGCGCACCTGCTTCTTGGCCTCATCGCGCGTCTGCTTGATAGCCACCTCGATCAGGTCCCGCACAATGCCTTCGACATCTTTGCCCACGTAGCCCACTTCGGTGAACTTGGTCGCTTCGACCTTCAAGAACGGCGCGCCTGCCAAGCGCGCCAGGCGGCGAGCAATCTCGGTTTTGCCAACGCCTGTGGGGCCAATCATCAAAATGTTTTTCGGCGTGATTTCTGCCCGCAACTCGGGCTCTACCAAGCCGCGGCGCCAGCGGTTGCGCATGGCCACAGCCACAGCCCGTTTGGCCTCGGTTTGTCCGACGATGTGGCGATCCAGTTCAGCAACGATCGCTGGGGGCGTGAGATTTTTCAAGTCCATGTGCGTGTCCAAACACCGTGTGTGCTGAGCAGCAGGCGCTGCGCTCACAGGGTTTCAATCGTGTGATTTTGATTGGTGTAGATGCAGAGATCGCCTGCAATCTTGAGACTCTCTCGCACAATCGATTCGGGTGACAACTCGGTATGCACCAGCAAGGCCTTCGCCGCCGATTGGGCGTATGAGCCACCTGAGCCAATCGCCACGATGCCATCCTCTGGCTCCAGCACATCGCCATTGCCGGTGATGATGAAGGACTGGTGCCGATCGGCGACCGCCAGCATGGCTTCCAGCTTTCTGAGCACGCGGTCCGTGCGCCATTCTTTGGTCAGCTCAATCGCGGCGCGACCGAGTTGGCCCTGGTGCTTTTCCAGCTTGGCTTCAAAGCGCTCAAACAACGTGAAGGCATCGGCTGTCGCACCGGCAAAGCCGGCGAGCACTTGATCCTTGTAGAGCTTGCGCACCTTGCGGGCTGTGCCCTTGATCACCACGTGACCCAAGGTCACCTGCCCATCTCCGCCGATGGCGACTTGGTCGCCTCGGCGCACACACACAATGGTGGTTCCGTGAAAAACGGGAGCAGATTCAGACATCAATCACCGAACATCTTTTGCTTCAACTCGCGGCGCTGTTGCGCTTCGAGCGATAGCGACGCCGTGGGGCGCGCCAGCAGGCGGCCCACACCAATGGGCTCGCCAGTTTCGTCACAGTAGCCATATTCACCACTGTCGATGCGACTGATGGACTGTTCGATTTTCTTCAGCAACTTGCGTTCACGGTCGCGGGTGCGCAACTCGAGGGCATGTTCTTCCTCGATGGTGGCGCGGTCTGCGGGGTCAGGCACCACCACGGTATCTTCGCGAAGATGCTCAGTGGTTTCGCCAGCGTTGGCCAAAATATCGTTCTTGAGCTGGACCAACTTGGCGCGGAAGTAGGCCGTTTGTACATCGTTCATGTACTCAGATTCGGGCATCGCCAAGATGTCTTCATCCGTCAAATCCTCAAGTGCTTTTTTCTTCCATGCGTTGGCACGTTTGGGGTCTTTGGTGACGGGAGCGATTGTGGGTGTGATCATTTCAGGTTCTGGGGTCGAGAGAAAGCTCGCTTTGGCAGCGGAGCTGGCGACCACAGTCGACGCGTCAATGCTAGGGGCCATCGGGCCACGGCGTGTTGATTTGCGTCGACCTCCCTCTGCAGGAGCCACCGTCTTTTCTGCCGGAGCAGCGGTCGTGGCTTTGGATGCAGGAGGTGTAGACGCTGGCTTCGCAGAAGCCGCAGGCTTGGCTGCTGGCTTCGGAGCGGGCGGAGGGGGTGCTGCCACCTTGGCTTTGGCCAAGGGTGCAGCGGGTTTCTTGGCCGGAGCAGCTTTTTTAGCTGGTGCAGAGAATGGTGCGTTAACAGTCATGATTGGCGGTGATCAAGCTGACTTTGATAAAGCAAAAGATAAAATTGATTGTTACAGCAAAAAAATGAAATTACTTGGTGGTCCAGGAAATGGTCAGCTAGCTAAAATGGTTAATCAAATTTGCATTGCAGGTTTAGTTCAAGGTTTATCTGAGGCTATTA
>JALQVJ010000206.1 GCA_023260355.1 Burkholderiaceae bacterium
GCAGTGGTGGCAGGCATACCAGAGCGCGGCTGGGACGGCAGAGATGGCGGCGCTGGCGTTGCGGTTTGTGGCGTCGACCCGGCGTGCCAGTGATGCGTTGCCCGACGTGGTCTTTGCCGACACCTTGGTGGACTGGCGCGATGACAACCGACATCTTTGGCGTTTCATCGAAGAAGGTGACGAGGAAGACACGCAGGGCGAAGCACAGGCGCCGGAGACCACCGACGTGGATCAGTTGCCGCCCAAGCACTATCCCGAATGGGATCACCGGCATGCGCAGATGAAGGACGACTGGGTCAGCCTGTACGAGCACTTGCACCCTGCAGCGGCGGTGGCAAATCTGGAGACGTTGCTCGAGCCATTTGCCGCCACACGAACGCAGTTGCAGCGGGTGCTGGATCAACTGCGACCGCAGTCGCGCGAGCGCGTCAGGCGTCTAGAGCAGGGCAGCGACTTGGACCTTGACTTGGCACTGACCGCTTGGGTGGACTGGCGCAGTGGACACATGCCAGACCCCCGTGTGATGCAGCATCACCGGCCTGCGCAGCGCGATATCGCGGTGATGTTGTTGATCGACGCCTCTGCGTCACTGGCCGATGCAGCGGCTGCTGGCAGCGCGCTCACGCGCTTGCAAGTGGCCCAGGCTGGGGTGGGGTTGCTTGGCGATGCGATGGCGTCATTGGGCGATGCGTTTGCGATCGCGGCATTCCATTCCAACACGCGGCATGAGGTGCGCTACTGGCACATCAAGGGCTACAGCGAGGCGTGGGATGACGCGCCCAAAGCGCGTTTGGCGGCGCTAGAGCCCGGCTATTCCACGCGCATGGGTGCGGCGTTGCGCCACGCTGGGCGCACGTTGGCGCAACGCCCCCAGAGCAAAAAATTGTTGCTGGTGTTGACGGACGGTGAGCCTTCAGATGTCGATGTGCACGACCCCGACGCTTTGATTGCAGACGCGCACAAGGCGGTCACCGAGTTGGAATCTCAGGGCGTGTTCACCTGGTGTTTGAATGTGGACGCCCAGGGCGATGCGGATACGCGGTCGATTTATGGTGAGCGCTTCACCATGGTCGATCGGGTGCCGTTGTTGCCCCAGCGCTTGGCCGAGGTGTTTGTGCGACTCACGAAAGCGTGAGCACCGCGCACGATCAGTCCTGATAGACCTTGCTGAGCAGTTCGAGCAGCATGGCGTTTTCGGCAGGCGTGAGGTTTTTTTGCCAGTGTGAGGCCATGCCTTTGGCTGCGTCAGCCGCTTCGCGCATGAGCGCTTCGCCGACGGGCGTGAGGCGCACGTGTTGGCTGCGACCGTCGTTGGGGTTGCGCTCGCGCACGATCCAATCGCGCTCTTGCAGGCGATCCAACAGCATCGTCAGGTTAGGAGCGGTCAGAGCGAGTGACTTGGCCAGTTGCTTGGGCGATAGCGCTTGATTGGCCTGCAACAACATCAACAGCGAGTACTCGACTTTGCGCAGTTGCAAAGGCTCACCCACGCATTGGTTGAACGCGTGGTTGGTGATGATGCTGGCCTGCGCCAAGTGAAAACCCAACTGGCTGTGCAAGGCGCCCAGCGCGATTTTGGAACTGTGTTTCTTGGCAGCAGGCATGGGTCTCTCCGTGGCGATCAAACGTGAATCATAGGCAGGGCGCGAACCTTGTCGTTCAAGCGCAACCAGTGTGGCTGCGCGTCGTCCAACAGCCAATCGATCCCAAAGCGTGCGGCAGCGAGCCGGTCGCTGACGGGGCGGCTGTCGCCGTCGGCATCGGTGCGCTGGCAAGCCAAGGCGATCTGTGCCCAAGCCCACGCCAGCATGAGGTAGCCGGTGGCGCTGAGGTAGTCGTCCGCGACATCCAGCGGCCAGGTCGGCTCCGTCGCTGCGCGTGACAGCAGTTGATGGTTGGCGGCTTGCCAGAGCTGAAGTTGTTGCGCCAGTGCTTGCGCAAAAGGTTGGGTCGCTGCGTTGCCATTGGCGTCGCTGATGCAGGCCTCGATGCGGTGAGCCAAAGACTGGGCATGCGCGCCACCATCGGCCAACAGCTTGCGCTGCACCAAGTCGATGGCTTGGATCTCGTTGGTGCCTTCGTAGATCATGGCGATGCGGCTGTCGCGCACCGTTTGCTCGATGCCGTATTCGCGCACATAGCCATAGCCGCCCCACACTTGCAGCGCTTCGTCGGCGCTGTAGTGACCGAGGTCGGTGAGAAACGCTTTGGCCACGGGCGTGAGAAACGCCATGTCGCTCAGGGCCTCTGCACGCGTGGCTTCGTCTGGGTGGTGATGCGCTTGGTCAAGCCGCATGCCTAGCCAGTAGGTGAATACGCGCGCGCCGTCGGTGCGGGCCTTCAGGCGCCACAGGATGCGGCGCATGGCGGGGTGCCAGGCGATGGGGTCAGCCGGTGCGGCGGCTGCGCCTTCGGGGCGCTGGGGCGCACGCATTTGAACGCGTTCTTTGGCATAGGCCCAAGCCCCTTGCGTGGCCGCCTCGAGGTGCCCCATGCCTTGCATGGCGACATGCAGTCGCGCGGCGTTCATCATCAAGAACATCGCGCGCAGGCCCTGGTGGGGCTGGCCCACAATCCAACCCACGGCGTTGTCAAAACGCATTTGGCAGGTGGCGCTGCCGTGGATGCCCATCTTGTGTTCGATGCCGTCGGCAAAGGCGGTGTTGCGCGTGCCGTCGGGCAAGAACTTGGGCACGAGAGCCAGCGAAATGCCTTTGGTGCCCGGGGGAGCGTCGGGCAATCGAAACAGGACGAGATGCACGATGTTGTCACTCAGGTCAGAGTCACCGCCGGAGATAAAAATTTTGCTGCCGCTGACACGCACTTCGACGCCATTGGCCGCGGGCACGTCGCCAACGGTGTGGCCTTTGGTGCGCACGAGTCCCAAGTCACTGCCTGCATGGGGTTCGGTCAAGCACATGGTGGCCAGCCATTCGCCGGTACCGACTTTTTTCAGGTAAGTTTCTTTGAGTGAAGGGCTGGCGTAGTGCTTGATGCATTCATATGCACCATGCAACAAACCAGGTGCCATGGTCCAGCCATGA
>JALQVJ010000367.1 GCA_023260355.1 Burkholderiaceae bacterium
AAGGTGATGAGTTGATCATCGTGACGGCAACCAATGCCTTTGTCACCGGACCCATTGCGCAAGCGTTTGGCATTCAGCATTTGATCGCGGTTGAGTTAGAGTGCGATGACGCTGGCCTGCCTACCGGTCGAATTCGAGGCACTCCATCTTTCAGAGAGGGCAAGATCACGCGTGTGGAACAATGGCTGGGCGAACGCGGATTGGGTTGGGGGGATGTGGGGCGAATCTCCTTTTACAGTGACTCGATCAATGACCTGCCTTTATTGGAAAGAGTCAGCCATCCTGTGGCGACCAATCCAGACGCCAAATTGTTGCGCATTGCCCAAGAGCGCAACTGGCCTATTTTGAATTTATTCGATGATTAAAAAACTATTGAACCGATGGCTTCAGCCCGCTAGCAAGGGGACCTCGGCACGTTTCGGCAAACGCGAAGAAGTGGGCGTCGCAGTCCACGGTATTGACAGGGATCTGGTCGACGGGCGTGCCATCGACGTGGTTGAAACGCTGCAAGATGCGGGCTTTGAAGCCTATATTGTTGGCGGTGCGGTGCGGGACTTGCTGCTGGGCAAGCGCCCCAAAGATTTCGATGTTGCCACCAACGCAACGCCAGAGCAGGTCAAACGTTTGTTTCGGCGTGCCTTCATCATTGGCCGGCGGTTTCGCATCGTGCATGTCGTTTATGGCCGCGGTCGTGATCACGAAGTGATTGAGGTCACGACGTTCCGTGCTTTCCTTGAGGCGTCCGATGCAGCCAAAGTGTCCGGCAACGAAAAGACGCACAAGCGCCAACTCGAACACGTAGAGCACGCAGTCGACGAATCTGGCCGTGTGTTGCGCGACAACGTGTGGGGATCGATCGAGGAAGACGCCGCACGGCGTGACTTCACGATCAATGCCATGTACTACGACCCGTTCACTGAAAAAGTGATCGATTACCACCATGGTATCCGGGACGCGCAAAAGCGCACGTTGCGCATGATTGGAGACCCACTGACCCGGTATCGTGAGGATCCGGTGCGTGTGATCCGGGCTATTCGCTTCACGGCAAAGCTGGCGGGCCTGGGCTTCAAGATCGAGAGCAAGACCAAGGCGCCAATGGCACAAGCCGTGTCGCTTTTGGCCGATGTGCCGCAGAGCCGCATGTTTGACGAAATGCTCAAGTTGCTGCAGACCGGTCATGCCCTAGATACTGTCGATCAAATTCGAAAGCTGGGTTTGAGCCAAGGCATTTACCCGCTGCTGGATCTCGCTGTCAGCCGAGCAGACGACCCCTTGTTGCGCACAGCCTTGGCGGATACCGATCGCCGTGTGGGCGAGGGCAAGCCTGTCGCCCCCAGTTATTTGTTGGCATGCTTGCTGTGGACAGATGTGCGCAGTGCCCACGCAAAAGTCACCAAAACCAACCCTCGCGTGCCGCCCATGTTGGCTTTGCAGCAAGCTGTTGACATGGCTTTCGAAGCCCACATTGGAGACGTGTCTGGACGTGGGCGGCTGGGTGCGGACATGCGCGAAATTTGGATGATGCAACCGCGATTTGAGCGGCGCACGGCGCGCAGCGCGATGGCCTTGGTGATGCAAAACCGCTTTCGCGCAGGGTTCGATTTCCTGCGCCTTCGCGCCCAATGCGGTGAGGTGAGCTTGGAGCTCGCCGAGTGGTGGGAGGCATTCAGCTTGGCAGACGAACACTCACGCGCATCGATGATCGATGTGGTGATGCGCGAGCGGCGTCTGCTCCCTGGGCGCAAAGGCAAGCGGGATGACGACGGTGACGACGATGCAGAGGTCGCCGTCTCTGCTGACGTCTCACCGGCCCGCAAACGTCGCCGGCGCCGGCGCAAGCCGCGCGCGGGAGACGGTGCCAGCGCCCCAACTGAAGATTGATGAACAAGATGCGCGATCCGGTCATCGCCACGATCGCGCTTGGCGCCAACTTGGGTGACGCTGCCCAACAAGTCCGCACAGCCATGCAATCGATCTGGGCGCACCCAGACATCTCGGCCGTCGCTGAGTCCGATCTGTACACCAGCCCGGCGTTTCAGAGTGATGGTCCGGATTATGTGAACGCGGTCATCCAAGTGGACACGACGCTGACCGCGCCTGCACTGTGGCGTGTGATGGCCAATATCGAGCAACAAGCCGGACGAGAGCGCCCCTATCGCTGGGCACCGCGCACCTTGGACTTGGATTTGATTTTTTACGGGTCAGGCCAACTCAGCAGCGCTGAGCTGACGGTGCCCCACCCGCGCTGGGCCGAGCGGGCATTCGTCGTGATCCCCTTGGCCCAAATCGCACCGCATCTCGTCACGGACTTGGTGTTGCTGGCGGTTCGCGATCAGCAGATTTCGCGTCTTAAGGTGCCAAGCGGCTCTTGATCCAGCAACCGCTTGCATCCATCTGGTACTGAATTCGGTCGTGCAAACGGCTCTTTCGTCCTTGCCAAAACTCCCACCGTTCGGGCTTGAGCCGAAAGCCACCCCAGTGGGGCGGCCGTGGTGGATTCAGCAGAAACTTCGCAGCATACTCAGCGGCGTTGGCGACCAACACGCCGCGGTGTGCGATGACCTCACTCTGGGGGCTGGCCCACGCGCCAATGCGCGAGTCAATTGGGCGCGAGTGGAAATAAGCGTCACTTTCCGCATCACTGACGCGTTCAACTGTTCCCTCGACGCGAACCACACGTTCCAGCTCAACCCAATGGAATTGCAGCGCTGCAAAGGGATTGCCGGCCAGCTCCTGGCCTTTTCGGCTTTGGTAGTTGGTGTACCAAACAATGCCTGAGGCGTCATAGCCCTTGATCAACACGATGCGGGTGGAGGGTCGCAGATCAGCGCCCACGGTGGCGACGGTCATCGCGTTGGGTTCAGGTACCTCTGCCGCGATGGCCTCTTTGAGCCATTGATCAAACTGAAGCATGGGTTGATCCAACGCACTGGACTCATCCAGCTCGGCCCGCTCGTAGCTTTTGCGCATGTCACTGATATTCATGGTGCCAGTATATTTCGGGAGTCTCTTGCCGAGCTTGGATCAAGGGTATGGCCTTTGAAAGCCGCCCCAGCGTTTTAGGTGGATCTGTGGTCAGGCAGGTTGATGTATGGACGCAGCAGGCGACGGAGTGGGTTGTCGCGAATGCCAATGGCCTCTAGGCCGATGAGCGTGTCGACGGCGTAGTCCAACGTGGTGCCATAACGGCCCTTGCTCAGGCGAAAAATTTGAGCATATTGATCATGGCTGAGGTGGCCCGTGATTTGCGGATGACCGCGTGGCAAAGTGAAAGCCAAAGCTTGCTTGAGCCCATCAGGGGTTTGGGCTTTGACCCAACGCGGCGTGTACGTGTTCGTGGGCATTTCGCGGTCCCACAGCATGTCCAACACCTGGGTCATATCTGACGGCCTGATCTTCATGGCGACGCCGCGGCAGCTGCCACCCGGCAGCAGGGCGAACACCAGACCCGGACGCTCTGGCGTTCCCCGGTTGATGCGGCTCCACATCTGCAGTCCTCGATGGAACCCGTGAACGAGAGCTGGTAGCTGTATTTCAGGTGAAAAATCGGGTCGCCAAATCAATGAGGCGTAGGCAAATACCCAAATCTCTTGGCCGAGGCGGTGCGCACGAAAGATATCGTCTCGGCTCAAGCTGAGCGCCGGCTGATTGCGTTGAGTCATCTCTGCATCTTCTGAACACAATGGTTGCGCTTATCTTGCGTGATTGTGGCGCGATTTGATGGACGCTGGCTGGCTTTTCACGCAACACATGGCGTGGATCAGACTTGAATGGATCCGCGGCGCCCGGGTGCCCGCCCCGAGCAGCGCGAAGTCGCAGAACGCGACCAGATGTGCCGCTGCTCGGCAGCCTTTGGGCGAACCGCTCGCCTCAAGCGTCTCGCTGAATCAATTCAATCTTGTAGCCATCCGGATCAGTGACAAATGCAATCACGGTGGTTCCGCCTTTGACCGGACCCGCTTCTCGGGTGACCTGCCCACCTGCCGCTTTGATTTGCTCACATGCAGCGTAGCAATCCTTCACGCCAATGGCGATGTGGCCATAGGCCGTACCCATGTCGTATTCGGTTTGTCCCCAGTTGTAGGTGAGTTCAAGCTCGGCCTGAGCAGG
>JALQVJ010000374.1 GCA_023260355.1 Burkholderiaceae bacterium
AAACGTTGGAGCGCGCAGGCATTTCGACAGCTGGCTTGCGCAGCAAAAGTTGGGACGAGTTTGGCGCACCCGATGCACCCGCCATGGATTTGGTGATCACTGTGTGTGACAACGCGGCCGGTGAGGTCTGTCCTTTTTGGCCCGGCCAACCAGCCACAGCCCACTGGGGTTACGCAGATCCGTCGGCGGTCGCGGGTGACGATGACGCCAAACGCGAGGCATTTCGCCAAACGTTGCATCTTTTGGGCAAGCGCCTGGAGTTGCTGGTCAGCTTGCCTGCTTCCCGCTTGGATCGGCTTCAGTTGCAGCAAACGGCCCGCGATTTGGGAGAGTCGGCATGAGCGTGTCACGTCAAACCACTGCCAAGCCGGTGGGACCTGAACCCATGGGTTTCTTTGAGCGCTATCTGAGCGTTTGGGTGGTGGCTTGCATTCTTTTGGGCATTGGCTTGGGACAGGGATGGCCAGAGGCGGCGCAAGCGGTCGGCCGCCTTGAAGTCGCGCAGGTCAACTTGCCGGTGGGCTTGCTGATTTGGGTGATGATCATCCCGATGTTGGTGAAGGTGGATTTTGGTGCTTTGCATCAAGTGCGCCAGCACGTCAAAGGCATCGGGGTAACGCTGTTTGTGAACTGGTTGGTCAAGCCATTTTCCATGGCAGTGTTGGCTTGGTTTTTTGTGCGCCACGTGTTTGCCGATGCTTTGCCCAGTGACCAACTCGACAGCTATGTGGCAGGGCTGATTCTCTTGGCCGCCGCGCCCTGTACCGCGATGGTCTTTGTGTGGAGTCGACTGACCAACGGGGACCCGCTGTTCACGCTGTCCCAAGTTGCCCTCAATGACGCCATCATGGTGTTCGCATTTGCCCCTTTGGTCGGTTTGCTCTTGGGCATGTCGGCGATTGTGGTGCCCTGGGGCACCTTGCTGGTGTCGGTGGTGCTTTACATCGTGATTCCCGTGCTGATCGCGCAGTGGTGGCGCAAGGCGTTGCTCACGCGTGGCCAAGCGGCGTTTGACGCAGCGATGGTCAAGGCGGGACCCTGGTCGATCGGTGCACTGCTGGTGACATTGGTGTTGTTGTTTGCGTTTCAAGGAGAGGCAATCATTCAACAACCATTGGTGATTGCGATGTTGGCAGTACCGATCCTGATCCAAGTGTTGTTCAACTCGTCGTTGGCGTATTGGCTGAATCGCCGCGTCGGTGAATCGCATGCGGTGGCGTGTCCCTCGGCATTGATTGGTGCATCCAATTTCTTTGAGTTGGCGGTTGCTGCGGCCATCGCCCTGTTTGGCTTTGAGTCGGGTGCGGCGTTGGCTACCGTCGTAGGCGTGCTGATCGAGGTGCCCGTCATGCTCTTGGTGGTGCGTGTCGTCAATGCCAGCAAGGGTTGGTACGAAAGCGCACCGCGTTGATTCATCTCTGATCGACTCGCAGGTCTGCGGCGGATTCAGGGTCTGCCGCCAATCGCATTCAAGCGCAATCTTGAACGTCAATAGATACGGACATGCCACCTTTTATTTGTGATATATTTGAGCATTCAATGAATTGGCAAATAAAGGCAGCCGAATGAAAACCCAAACTCAGTTGTTGATGCAACTTTTATCGGTGGAGAGCAAGCTCGAAAAGCGACTCGCACGCGCACTGTCTGTGCATGGGATTGGGGTCTCTGAGTATGTTGTGATGCATGCGCTCAGCGAGTCTACGCACGGCGCAATGCAAAGAACCGAATTGGCAGAGCGTGTTGGGCTGACGCCTTCGGGGGTGACACGTTTGTTGATCCCGATGGAAAAAATGGGCTTGGTCAGCAAGGCAGACAATCCACGGGACGCGCGCGTGAGTTTGGTGAAAATGTCCGAGACCGGCGCCCGAATATATGCAGATGCGTGTGTGACGTTTGACCACTCGGCAACAGCGCTATTGAAACAGTGCACCGCGTCACAATCTGCGCAACTCAAAGAGACTTTGACCGCGCTCGATCGCGCATTGGTGAGCGTGTGAGGCTATCCTAGGCGGCTGGCGCGCTGCTGTCACCTCTAGGGCGCACAGAAACGCAGTCTTTAGCCACGCACACCAAACGCAGGGAAATTCATGTCCACGCTTCAGCTCATCATCGGCAACAAGAACTACTCGTCATGGTCGATGCGTCCTTGGGTGCTCATGACACAAAAGGGCATCCCGTTTGACGAGCAGATGATCCGCTTTGATGGCTTTGGTGCGGGGTCTCAGTTCAAACAAGCCATTGGTGTGTTCAATCCTGTTGGCAAGGTGCCGGTTCTGGTCGATGGCGATCTGGTGGTGACCGATACGCTGGCGATCGCCGAGTATTTGGCCGAGCGATTCCCCGAGCACGAACTTTGGCCGCGCGACGCCAAGCTGCGAGCATGGGCGCGCAGCGCGTGCGCTCACATGCACAGTGGGTTCGGGGTGCTGCGGCAACTGCTGCCGATGAACATCGAGGCGGACCTCCGAGAGGTTGGCGCGCGCTTGTTGCGCGAGCACCCCGAGCTTCAGTCTGAGATCGCCCAAGTTGAGTCACTTTGGACTATGGCGTTGAATCAACATGGCGGCCCCATGCTCTTTGGTGAGTACAGCATTGTTGATGCGTTCTTCACGCCAGTCGTCATGCGGTTCAAAACCTACGGCGTCGCGCTGGGGTCAGTGGCGACTGCGTACATGGATCGCATTGCCGAGCTACCCAGCACCCAGGCGTGGTGCCATGCAGCCCTCAGAGAGCAAGACTTTCTGGCGTTCGAAGAACCGTATCGGGATGCCAGATAGAGGCATATCCCAAGCTTCTTGGGCCGCAACCCAGCGCCCCAATTGACGCACCAGACAAACGCGGGTGACTGTGCAATCAGAGAGCGCCCCGCAAACGGCGCGCCCTGATTTGCGCTACATTGAGTGCCGGTCACGTTGATGCCTTGCGTCGACGCCATCTTTCACCCATTCCTGTTCCACCATGACCTTTACACTCAGCGCCGCCGCCTTGCCTGCATTCAAGTCTGGGCTCACCAACCTTCGCCATTGCATGAACAAAGCTGTGGCCAACGCCGAGGCACGCGGCTTCAGTGCCGATGCATTCGTCCCGCTCCGGCTCGCCCCCGATATGCTGACATTTGCATCGCAAATCCGCATCGCGTGTGACTCTGCCAAGAACGGCACTGCGCGCATGGGCGGACTTGAAGCTCCAAAGTTCGCCGATGACGAGACCACGTTCGCGCAGCTGCAAGACCGCATCGAAAAAACCTTGTCTTGGTTAGCCACCATTGCCCCCACTGCGCTGGATGGTCGTGAGACCCAAGAGGTGACGTTCCCAATTGGCAAGAACAAGACGAAAACCATGGCAGCCGACGCCTATTTGACCCAGCACGCGCTACCAAACTTCTACTTTCACTTGGTCACGGCGTACAACTTGCTGCGCCAAGCCGGTGTGCCTCTGGGTAAAGCGGACTACCTCATGGGGGCGGGCACCTGACCATGCAGGCCCCGCCTCCCCGGGGCCCTTCGGCGAGGCGGTTGGCGATCTGAGGATCAGATCGGGGTTGCGTGTTCAGAGCGCAAACCCACCCCGCGTGATTCGCCGAGGTGCCCGCTTTACTTCGCTGTGATGTGTACAAGGCGTTGCTCTGTCTGACCTGCGTGGTGAGAGCGGCACCGCCAAAAGCGGATGCTGACCTTGAGTGATGAAGCGCAAAGCGTGCGCCACACACAATCCTATTCGGGTTTCTGGATAAAGAATGACCTTCCGTCAAAAGTCCTGTTCCCGGCACTAGCCGTGGCAACAACCGTCCACCCGCCTCTGGATCGCAAGGCAATGGAGTTTGAAGCGCCGGTGCCATCGGACCTTGTCCATGAGGGAATCCAATAGGTGCCATCAACTGGTGTATTCAGGTACCTGACTTGTCCAGATGAATAGGTCACGATCCCTGCTGCAGCGTCTACAGCGCTGACCGTCGTCTCGGGTCCAAACCACGAGTCGCCATGGTCAAAAGTCCACCCTGTTGCCGCATTGTTTTTAGGCACGCGGGCTGCATACCATGCCATCGATTTCGTGGTGGTCGCATCGACGCTAGGAACCGGAATCTTGCTCGCCTTGGTTGCGACCATCAGCGCATTGGTTGAGTACCCAGAAACCGTCGCGTTGTACATCAGAAAAAGGCTGGGCTCTTGCTGGGTCACGAATGGCAATACCGTCGCACTCACGCTGCCATCTTTTGAGACACAGGATATGGTGCCGTTTCCCGGAGAACTACAAGTCATGGTGTCATTTTCACTTTGGGTGGCGGAATCACATGTTGGTGTGCCGGTGGCGAGATCACAGTGCGCGACTGCAACGCCGCCACTTGAATCTATGTCAAAGTAAAACGCTCCTGCGTCCAGGTGACGTCCGACACTGCGATCAGCGTCTACAAATATCAAGCCCGGCATGCGACCGACAAATTTCGTGGATGCCAAACGATGGGAGGCTTGTTTAGGAACAGCCAAACCAAATTGCCAGCCTTGTGTGACGGAATCTTGTTCTTTCCACATGGCGACGCCGCCTGCCGAGCGATAGACGGTCGTGGTGTACGTTTCCCGGCTGAAAGTGTAAGCACAAGGGACAACGTTCCCATCTGCATCCTGTAGTTCAGTGACGTCATACATGCTGCCCGCACCTACATTGGTGATTTTCATGTCAGCGGCATCAAGCGCCCACTCAGTTAAACCAGTTCCGTCGTGTAAGAAACTCCAGAAATGGCCACCACGGGCGTACGGGCAAGACTCTAAGCTATCACTGGCAGCGCCAAGCGTTTCGCGCAATGCGTCTTGGGCTTCACCCGCCTTTGCTTTGGCCAACTGCTCAGATAGGTCCGCGATTGATTTGTCGGCAGCAGCGAGTGCGGCCATCAATTGGTCGATCTTTTCGTCATGCAGATCACCGTAAGAGTCTTCAGTTGCTGCCTTCAGGGTGACTTTCAACGGGTCTGTGTCACCCAAATCTATGCCAGCCCCTTCCGCGGCGAGCTTGACGAAATCCAGACCCTTACGCAAGTTCGGCGAAGTGATTGATGCGCGTTCTTGGTCAGAGAACGAGTTGAATTTCGTGCTGGGTTCAGCGCCCAGTACATGCCCGGCAACAAGGTTCGTAAGTGGCGTGATATTCGCCCGTGTTGCGCCAATCTCTGCCAAGGAGTAGATGTCTTCACCCGTAAGCGGAACGGTGACTTTCAAGAAGCAAGGCAACATGGCAGTTGTAGAACGGATCGTGAATGTCCCGTCGGCACCGGATGTGGAGGTCGCCGTTCCATTCGTGCAATTTGCCTCGATCGTTGCATCGGAAATCGCCGCGCCGGTCGCGGCTGTCCCGTCCAGTGAAAGCGTCAACGACGCCGAGGTTGACGGGGCGCCACCTCCCCCACACGCCGCAAGTATCAAGGTCATGGTGACAGCCGCTAGCTTTTGCATATTTCCCCCTAATGATGTGTACCGGGGATGCTATGGCCTTTGTTCATAAAGAGCGGCACTTCAGTTCCCTGGGAGCCGCTGGATGTAGAAAATCTTTGGGTGTTCGTGAGAAAAGTTGCCATGAAACGCGGTGGATCAACCGCGTGCGCCAATGGGATGGCATGCGGCACCACATACACGGGAGCAATCGGCTAAGGGGATTTGCGGCTTGAGCTCGGCGAGCTCAAGTCATATCGACGCACCACCGTGCTAGACATGCACGGAAAGCAAAAAAGCGAGCGCAAGTTGGTGTTCGCTTTCTTTGTAGCTCTTTTAAAACAAGAGTGGCGGAGAGAGAGGGATTCGAACCCTCGGTACTGCCTAAACAGTACGCCGGATTT
>JALQVJ010000409.1 GCA_023260355.1 Burkholderiaceae bacterium
CTGGGAAGGCCTGGGTGGATGCCATCGCAACAGACAGCTCAATGCCTGCAGCCAGGGCCTTTTGGATGGCTCGGGCATGGCGTTGGTAGACGATGTTGCCAGTGCTTTGACCCGCCACATCGACCGCGTCTAGCAGACCCACCCCAGCCTGATGCAGCATAGATAGCGTCGCACTGAAGCGGCTCACGCACACCTGCCGGTGCAATGCGCCCATCACAGGCAGCTTCAGTTTGACGTGATCCAGAGCCCGCCGCCACGAGGCAGATCGCTTGAGTCCAGTGCGAACCATGAGCCATACAAGCGCGATGCCAGCTAGCCCTTCCCATGCGTGCGCTTGCCACGCGCGGCTCATCCAAAGCAAGCCTTGTGTGACGCCGGGCAACGGGACATTCCAATTTTGGAACTGCACTTCAAATGCGGGAACCACGCCCACCAACATCCCGATCAGTGCAGCGAGTGCAATGGCGAGCACTGCGGTTGGATACATCAAGGCCGCCATCACGCCGGCGCGAAGGGCTTGGGCGCGCTCTGCTTGATCGGCGAGCACATCAAGTGTCATGGCCAGATCGCCGCTGTGCTCAGCACCGCGTATGGCAGCCACAAAGGCCGCATCTATTGGAGGGTCGAGACTTGCCATCGCCACACTGAGGCGAGTGCCTGCACGCGTGCCCTGAACCAGTCGGTCGATTGCACGTCGCAAAGGTGCGCTGAGTGTTGGGCGGTGTGACAGCTCGAGCGCCTCTGTGACGGGGATACCCGCACCCGTGAGCGTCGCCAATTGCCTGACCCAGGTCGCCCATTCCGCGCGAGGCAGCGTCGTCGTGGGGCGCCACAGCGGGTGGTTGGCTTGGATATCAATGGCTCTCAAGCCGCGCTGTTGCAGGCTCAACATCAAGCTTTCGGCGTTCAGGGCATTTTCACGGCCATATTGCCGGGCACCGGTTTCGCTCAAGGCTCGCCATCGAAACGACTGCAAAGGCGACGAACTCATGGCTCAGGTGTTTGCGCGAGCACTTCTGCCCAAGACGTCACGCCCTGTGCGGCAAGGGATACACCGGCCTCTCGCAGGGATGGTGTTCCATGCGCTCGGGCAATGTCAGTGAAGCGGCGTACATCAGGCGGGCGCAAGAGGGCTTCATGCAGCTCGGTATTGATCGGCATCATTTCAAAGACACCTACCCGGCCCGAATAGCCGCCGAGGCAGCGTTCACAACCTTGAGCCATATGCCAGCCTTCATCCGCGCGAGGCGCCGCATATGGTGATGGCGGGTCGCACGGTCTTCGGCAATGCAAGCACAATCGGCGAACCAACCGTTGTGCGCAGACCAAAGACAGGCTGGCACCGAGATGGAAACCAGGTACGCCCATGTAAATCAGCCTCGCCAATGTGCTCGGCGCGTCGTTGGTGTGAATAGACGACAGCACCAGGTGCCCAGTCTGGGCCGCCTTGATCGCCATTTCTGCGGTGGCGTTGTCTCGGATTTCACCGACCATGATGACATCTGGATCCTGTCGCATCAGCGCGCGCAGCGCAGACTCAAACGTCAAGCCAATGCGATCGTGGATGCTGACCTGGTTGGCGCCTGTGAGGTCGATTTCGCAGGGGTCTTCGATGGTTGAAATATTCAAATGATTCGACAGCAAAAGCTTCAAGCAGCTGTAAAGAGTGAGTGTTTTGCCGGAGCCAGTGGGGCCACTGTTCAAAATCAGCCCTTGAGATTGGGACAAGGCGTGGTGAAGGATCCGAAGTTGGTTGGCGTCAAGACCCAGTTTTTCGAGGTCTATTGGCATGCTTGCGCCGTCCAAGATGCGAATCACGACCTTCTCTCCCTGAGTGGTTGGCAGGGTGCTGACCCTCAAATCAACGCGAGGGCCGTCAGTGAGTGGCTGGTATGAGCATTGGCCGTCTTGAGGCAATCGGCGTTCAGCGATATCAAGCTTGGCCAAAAATTTCAGCCTAGAGACGACACCATCTGTGGAGTCAGGTGGAGGTGCTGGGGCGTCGTATAGCCTGCCGTCTCGGCGTTCTCGCACCCGCATGCCCTGCAGGGTCGGCTCAAGATGAACATCGGAGGCGTGCCCCTCAATCGCATGGATCAATATGCGGTTCAGGGCCATCTCAACGATGGATGTGCCCGTGTGTGCAGACTCGCGGGTTGTGGGGGAGCTCGAAGCCATGCCCCAGTGTTCAGGTGTTGCCGCCTCGCATCAAGCCCCCATCCGGTCTTCGTCGCCACAAGCGTGACGGATCACGCACATGTGTTGGTCGCGCTCACTTGCTGAGCATGCGCATCGTTTGCTCGAGACCTTGCAGCGTGAGCGGAAACATGCGTCCACCCATGATTTGTTGGATCACGTCGATGCTTTGGCGATATTTCCAAACGCCCTGAGGTTCGGGGTTGATCCACGCGAACTTTGGGTAGGCGCGGATGAGTCTTTGCAGCCACTCAGCGCCAGCTTCTTCGTTGTTGTATTCCACGCTGCCACCGGGTTGCAAAATTTCGTACGGGCTCATCGTTGCATCGCCCACAAAGATCAGCTTGTAGTCTTTGTTGTACTTGCGAATGATGTCCCAAGTCGGAAACTTCTCGGCGTAACGCCGGCGATTGTTTCGCCACATAAAGTCGTAAACGCAGTTGTGAAAGTAATAGAACTCGAGGTGCTTGAACTCACTTTTGACAGCCGAAAAAAGCTCTTCCACGCGCTGGATGTGTTCATCCATGGTGCCGCCCACGTCCATGAGCAACAGCACTTTGACGTTGTTGTGCCGCTCCGGCACCATTTTGATATCGAGCAGCCCTGCATTGGCGGCCGTGGAGC
>JALQVJ010000020.1 GCA_023260355.1 Burkholderiaceae bacterium
CGAGTTCTTGACTCTGAATAGTTTCGCAGCCAAGTCCCACAGCAAGCACAGAATTAACATTGGGGTGATCAGCGAGCGCCACAAAGAAGTTATCAATTCCTGCAACATCTTCACCGATAATGCCGCAGCCATGTTGAAGGACGTTCGTTCACTGACCAGCCTGTTGACGGGGACAGGGCTGCTGGTCATGGGTGCGGGGCTGATGTTTTCGCTCTTGGGGACACGTGCGAGCACCGCAGACTTCTCACCGTTGGTGACGGGTTTGGTCATGTCGGCCTACTTTGCGGGATTCGTGGCGGGCGTGTATTGGTGCCCCCGCGTCATTCGCCGAGTCGGGCACATCCGCGCCTTTGCGGCCATGGCGTCCATTGCATCGACCATGCCCGTCCTGCACGCGCTGTGGGTCAATCCTGTCTATTGGGGCATCCTGCGTGCGATCACCGGGATCTGTTTGGTCGGCCTCTACATCGCAATTGAGAGTTGGCTGAACATGGCATCGACCAAAGCCAATCGCGGCCGGGTGTTCGGGGCTTACACAACGGTCTCATGGCTGGCCTCTGCAGCGGGGCAATGGCTGCTGTTGGTTGGTCAAAGCCTCGAGTTTGCCCCCTACGTGCTGGCTTCCGTGCTGCTGTCATTGGCCTTGGTACCCATCAGCACCACGTCCGTCAAGGAGCCGTTGGTGGTGGAAGTTCCGAAATTGCAATGGGCCTTCTTGTGGGGTGCTTCTCCGATCGGCGTGATTGGGGGCGTGGCGTCTGGCCTCAGCCTCGGCGCCTTTTACGGTTTGGGAGCGGTATTTGGTCAGAGCGTGGGTTTTGACGAGCCCGGCGTGGCGTCTTTCATGGGGCTGACCATCGTGGGTGGCGCCCTGGCGACGTGGCCTTTGGGCTCCTGGAGCGACAAGGTCGACCGCCGCCGGGTGATTTTGATTGCGTGTACGGCTGGCGTGGTCTTTGCGCTAGGCGGCTACCTCATGACCGTGACCGGTTGGGTGAATGCGTTGCCTGTTTTGGGCTTCTTTTTGGGCATGTATTTGTTCCCGGTGTATGGCTTAAGTGTCGCGCACGGCAACGATTGGGTGGAGCCATCTCGCACCTTGGATATGACAGGTGGTCTGTTGCTGATGCATGGCATCGGTGCAGCTGTAGGGCCCACGCTGGCTGGCGCCTTGATGGGCATCATGAGTGCCTCCGCGCTCATGCTCTACCTGGGGGCGATAGCGCTGGCATACGGCGGGTTTGTGATGTGGCGCTTGCGCCATTACCCTGCCGTTGCGGAGGAAGAGAAATTCGAATTCGTGCCCATGACAGAAGGTGTCTCCCCCGCTGCCTTGCAACTGGCGCCGAACGTCGGCGACGATGTCGAGGGTCCACCCGTGCCGCAAGGGTTGGATAGCGAACGAGAGCCAGAGCCGGTGGCGACCTCCAACCCCTGAAATGGGTCAACGCGTCGAAGCCTGAATCGCCAAAATCGCGTGGTGGATGCGCTCTGCTGTCTCGAGCGGCTTCTCCATGGGGTAAAGGTGTGTGCCCTCGATTTCTTGCCAACGATCGCCGGGGGTCTTGCCCAACAGGCGGCGCAGCGGACCCTCGCCCAACTGTTCCATTTCAAACGAGTGCGTGCCTCGGATGAACGCCAAAGGCATTTGCAGCGGGTGCTTGCTCAAGAGTCTTGGCACATTGTGGGGCAGGGTGTTGTAAATCGCGCTTTCGATGTCACGAGAAAAGGCCAACTCGACGTGTTGCCCGTCGCCGTCATGCACATCGCGAAAGCCATGCTGCACATAGTCCTGCAACACTTGTGGGTCCCATTTGGCAAATTGCTTCTTCTTCTGAAAGCTCTCCAAGACGGCCGCGCGGTCGGGCCAACGCTGGCGTCGGCGATGGCTGGCGCGCGCGGGTGAGAAGCGTTGGATCAGCGGTGTCTTTTTGATCAAGCCAATGGTGGGTGAGCGCCACCCCCCCACCAAAGGGGAGTCCAAAAGGATCACACCAAGCACCGGAAAGCCGCCCAAGCGAGGATGCTTGGCAGCGCACATCAAGCTCAAAATACCGCCCAGCGAGTGACCCACCAAATAGACCCCTTGTTGCGCTTGAGCGGCCACGCGACCCGCGTAGTCCGTCAGCTCGTCCACCAAGTGGGGCCAATTGTTGGTGACAGGGAAGTCAGGGTTATGGCCAAAGCGTTCAACAGCGTGCACGTGGTAGCCACGTGAGCGCAGGCCTTTGAAGACTTTGCTGTACGTGCCGCCGACAAAACTGTTGCCGTGCGAAAAGACAATCACACCCGCGTGACCGTGAGAAGTTGTCATGGATGGACTCAGTTGACGCGGTGATCGGGGCTGCTGATTTTGAGCAGCGGTCTGTAGCGCTTGCGCTGATCAGCGATAGGGTGATTCACCTGCGCACGCTCATCCCAGTGGGGGTTTTCAATCGCGTCGAACGCCTCTCGCAAGCGCGGCCCCCACGTGTTGTGCACGTACTGAAAGTAATCGTTCTGTTCGTCCAAGCACAAGATCTTGGCGTTGCCCAATTGGTTGGCGGTGTACACCACCAAATCAAGCGGCAGCCCGACGGATAGGTTGGACTTGAGCGTCGAGTCCATGGACACCAACAGGCATTTGGTGGCCTCATTCAAAGAGGTGTCTGGCGTCAAAATGCGGTCAAGCACGGGCTTGCCATACTTGGCTTCGCCGATTTGGAAGTAGGTGGTTTCAGCGGTGGCCTCGATGAAATTGCCAGCAGAGTAGACCTGGAACAAGCGCATGCCCTCGCCCGCGACCTGACCGCCAATCAGCATGGAGACGTTGAAGTCGAGTCCTTGCTCCTTCAGGGCTTGGCCGTCTCGGCTGTGAATCTCTCGCACGGCAGAGCCCAGCACTCGGGCTACATCAAACATGGAGGTCGCATTCCAGATGGTCAGCCCTTGTTCAGGGCCTTCGCCCTCAACGGTGTGGGTGTGCAAGATTTCGCGAATCGACTGAGAAATACTCAAATTGCCAGCGCTCAACAGGGTGATGAAGCGATCACCCTCACGCTCGAAAACCATCGCTTTTCGAAATGTGCTGATTTGATCAATGCCCGCATTGGTGCGTGAGTCCGACAAGAAAACCAAACCCTCATTCAGTCGGGCGGCAACGCAATAAGTCATATCGGAAATTTCCCTTGTTTCAATGCATACAGGATGTCAAGTGCTTCGCGAGGCGTCAGGGCATCGGGGTCCACTTTGGCCAACGCTTGCTCCAATTCGCTGGGCTCTGGCGCCTCGGCCACAGGCGGCGGAGCGAACAGATCAACCTGGGCGCGCCCATCTTGCTCTTGCTGTTCCAAAGCCTGCAGTTGGTGGCGAGCGTGGTTGACCACAGCAGCAGGCACGCCTGCCAAGCGCGCGACTTGAATGCCGTAACTGCGACTTGCAGGGCCGAGTTCAATCTGGTGCAAAAACACGATGTCGCCATGGCCGGATTCGGCGGCGCTGACGTGGACGTTGAGCGCGCCGTGGTGGTCGCCGGCAAAGGCGGTGAGTTCAAAATAATGGGTCGCGAACAGCGTGAATGATTTGCATTTGTCGTGCAAATGTTTGGCAATGCCTGCGGCCAAGGCGAGGCCATCGTAGGTGGATGTGCCGCGACCGATTTCATCCATTAGCACCAACGAGTGCTCGGTGGCTTGGCGCAAGATTTGTGCGGCCTCGGTCATTTCCAGCATGAAGGTGGACTGTGCGTTGGCCAAATCGTCAGAGGCGCCGATGCGGGTGTGGATGGCATCAATCGGCCCCAAGGTACAAGCTTCGGCAGGCACAAAAGACCCCATGCTGGCGAGCAGCACAATGACGGCAACTTGGCGCATGTAAGTGGACTTCCCGCCCATGTTGGGGCCAGTGATGACTTGCATGCGGTGCTTGGTGCCCAAGTCCGTGTCATTGGGGATAAACGGTGTGCCGCTGGTGCGATCCAGTCGCTCTTGCACGACGGGGTGGCGGCCACCCCGGATGTTGATGCAAGGGGTGTCGCAAAACTGCGGACGGTGCCAGTTCAGCGTCAATGCGCGTTCAGTCAATGCGCACAGGGCGTCAAGTGTCGCCAACTGGCGCGCCACCGTCGTGAGCTGCGGGATGTGATCTTGCAATGCATCCAACACGCCTTCGTACAGCCACTTTTCACGCGCCAGAGCCCGCTCGTGCGCGCTCAGGGCTTTGTCCTCAAAAGCCTTCAACTCGGGCGTGATGAAGCGCTCGGCGTTCTTGAGGGTTTGGCGCCGCTTGTAGTCGTCTGGCACGCGGTTGAGCTGTCCTTGGCTTACCTCGATGAAGTAGCCGTGGACGCGGTTGTACTGCACTTTGAGGTTGGCAATGCCCGTGCGCTCACGCTCTTTGGCCTCGAGCTCGAGCAAAAACGCACCACTGTCGGTGCCAATGGCGCGCAGCTCGTCCAACTCTGGATCAAAGCCACTGGCGATCACACCGCCGTCGCGAACCAAGGCAGCTGGCTCCGCGTCGATCGCGTTGATCAGCAACTGCCATGCTTCTTGTGGGGCAGCCAAGCCGGTTGCAGCTTCGCGCAGCAGGGGGTCACTGTGCGCTTGAAGTTGCTGTGAGAGTTGCGCTGACAACTGCAAGGTGCGACCCAATGCGAGCAATTCACGCGGCTTGGCTTGCCGCAATGCGACGCGAGCAGTGATGCGCTCAGCATCGCTGCAGTGCTTCAAATCCGCTCGGATCGTGGTGTAGTCAGGCAGCCCCGGTGTCTGGCTGGCATCTCGCAGCGCGGCGATGGCGCAGTGGCGAGCCTGCGCTTGGTGGCGCTGCCGCTCTGGATTGAGCAACCATTGCCGCAACAGGCGTGAACCCATGCCGGTTAAACAGGTGTCCAGCAGCGAAAACAGGGTGGGTGAGGTCTCACCCCGCAGGGTGTGGGTGAGCTCAAGGTTGCGGCGTGTGGCTGACGGAATATGAATCAGCTCGTGCGCGCGCGCGACCACGAGTTCACGGACATGGCTGAGCGTTCGCCCTTGGGTGTGCGCTGCGAAATCGAGCAATGCGCTGGCCGCTGCATGCGCGGCTTTCATGTCATGGGCACCCCAGCCTTGCAGACTTGCCGTTTGCAGTTGTTCACACAGCTTGCGCGCGCCCAAGGTCTCATCGAATACCCAAGCGGGCCGAATCGTGAGTGCCAGACGTTGTCCCAAGCCGCTGAGCTGCTGTGGGATGCTTTGCAAGGCCGCCTCGAAGCTCGGCGTGACTTCCGCGCTGTACACCAACTCTTGCGGCGACAACCGCGCGATCCACGACATCAACTCATCGGCCTGGCACTCGCTGAGGTGCACCACGCCTTGGGTCAAGCTCAACCACGCCAGGCCCAGCTGGAGCTTGGCCCCTTGGTGCACCGCCAACACCAGCGCTTCGCCTTTGTCGCCGATGAGTTCACTCTCAGTCAGTGTGCCAGGTGTCACGACGCGCACGACCTTGCGTTCGACCGGACCTTTGCTCGCGCCGACTTCGCCCACTTGCTCGCAAATCGCCACCGATTCACCCAGCCGGACCAAGCGGGAGAGGTAGCCATCTACCGCGTGAAACGGCACACCTGCCATCGCAATGGGCTCGCCGGCGGATTGACCCCGCACCGTCAATGTGATGTCCAGCAAGCGCGCAGCCCGCTCGGCATCGGCATAGAACAACTCGTAAAAGTCACCCATGCGGTAAAAAACCAGCGTGCTCGGGAACTCGGCCTTGATGCGCAGATACTGCTGCATCATCGGGGTGTGCGCTGATAAGTCCATCGGTGTCGCGGTTTCGGTCATCGCGTCACGTTCCCGTTTGTTCACGCCTATCGTTGCCCGTGAATGCGAGTCAGGCAGCGTCGTCTGCCGCACCGGCGGCATCGGCCTTTTGGGCCGCCGCATCTTCACGCACTTGAATCTTGTCATCGACGGACGCGAATTTCGAGTAGCGCGAGAGCAGCGGAACCAGTTGTCCGTAGATGCGGGGATTGGCGGCCATGCATTCGGCTTGGTCCATGAAGTTGGCTTCACCCGTGAAGTTGCCGATCAAGCCACCGGCCTCGCTCACCAGCAAAGAGCCTGCGGCCACGTCCCAGGGGGACAAGCCTTTTTCGAAGAACGCGTCCGAGAAACCAGCCGCGACATATGCCAAGTCAAGGGCAGCAGCGCCCGGGCGGCGCACACCTGCACAACGGCTCATGACGTCGCCCAACATATTCAGGTATGGGCGCATGGCGTCGCCTGGGCGGAATGGGAAGCCGGTGCTGACCAAGGCTTCTTTCAATTGGGTGCGCTTGCTGACACGGATGCGTCGGTCGTTGAGGTAGGCACCGCGTCCGCGGGTGGCGACAAACAAGTCGTTGCGCGTGGGGTCATACACCACGGCATGCTCAATGCGGCCCTTCACGCTGAGGGCGATGCTGACGCAGTAGACCGGGAAGCCGTGGATGAAGTTGGTGGTGCCATCCAGCGGATCGATGATCCAGACGAAATCTTTGTCGCGCCCTTTGCCTGGAATCACACCAGACTCTTCGGCATGAAAGCCGTGGTCAGGGTAGGCGGTCGCGAGGGTTTCGATGATGGCGCGCTCAGCAGCTTGGTCCACCTCGGTGACGAAATCATTCGCTTGCTTGGCCGTGATACGGAGCGATTCGACGTCGAGCGCGCCGCGGTTGATGATGGCGCCGGCAGCGCGTGCCGCCTTGATGGCGACGTTGAGCATAGGATGCAATTGGGTGGACATAGCGGTGATGAAGAGCGGATGGGCTTGCGCGATGGCAAGGAATGACGAGGCGGTGTCCTGAGACAATGGCAGCCTGTCGGAGCTCAAAAGAGCGAAGGTCACATTTTACTGTCAAGGCGCGCCGCTGTGTGCAGGGCGCACATCCCATATGAAAACAAGATTTGTGTTGATCGAGACCAGCCACGCCGGCAACGTTGGGGCAGTGGCGCGGGCGATGAAGGTCATGGGGTTTGATGATCTGGTGTTGGTTCGGCCGCGTTGGCCCGATGTGCTGACGCGCGAAGAAGCGGTTGAGCGGGCCAGTGGCGCCGATGACGTGTTGCGCCAGGCACGGGTCGTTGGGCACTTGGCCGAGGCCCTCGATGGCATCGATCATGTGTGCGCCACAGCCATGACGCCCCGCGACTTTGGCCCACCAACGGTCGCACCGCGCGCCCACTTTGAAGCGCTCGCCAAGGCGTCTGAGGTGACACCTTCGGGGGTGGCATTCTTGATGGGCAGTGAGCGATACGGCATGCGCAACCCTGACGTTTACGCCAGCCATGTGTGCCTGAGCATTCCGACGAACCCAGCCTACGGGTCATTGAATCTGGCCGCTGCCGTGCAACTGTTGGCCTATGAGTGGCGCCAGGCCCTGGGTGGCTTTCACGTGGCCGAGCGCATCACCCCAACCATCGCCGCGGATGGGGCGGCCGTGCAGGGCATGTTGCAGCACTTGGAGCAGGCGCTGGTGCACGTGGGCTACTTGGACCCCAGCGCACCCAAAAAGCTGATGCCACGCCTGCAGCAAATGTTCAACCGTGCGCGCGTGAGCACCGAAGAAGTCCACATTTGGCGAGGGGTGGCGAAGGCGATGCTGCAATCCAGCCCTCCTCGGCACGACTAAACTGTGATCTGTACTGAGACCGATCAAGAGAGACACTAGGCCATGTTTGAGCGCTTGAACCGAGACGTGAATTGCATACTGGAGCGTGACCCTGCGGCCCGCAGCCGCCTTGAGGTGTTCACGTGTTACCCCGGCTTGCATGCGCTCACCTTGCACCGCATAGCCCACGCCTGTTGGGTGGCGGAATGGCGCTGGTTGGGGCGGTTCATATCTCACATCAGCCGTTGGTTAACCGGCATTGAAATCCATCCGGGTGCACGCATTGCGCCGGGTGTATTCATCGACCATGGTATGGGCGTGGTCATCGGTGAAACCGCCGAAATCAGTGAAGGCTGCACGATTTACCAAGGTGTGACGCTGGGGGGCACATCACTCACCAAGGGTGCCAAACGGCACCCCACGCTTGGCAAAGGCGTGGTGGTTGGGGCGGGGGCCCAGATCTTGGGTGGTTTCGAGGTGGGGGATGGCGCCAAGGTCGGATCAAACGCGGTGGTGACCAAGCCCGTGCCACCGGGCGCGACCGCCGTGGGCAATCCTGCGCGCATCATCGTCGCAGACGCCGATGCCCAGCGTGAAGAGGCTGCCAGCAAAATGGGCTTCTCCGCGTATGGCGTCACGCAAAGCGACGATCCGGTGAGCCAGGCTATGCGCGGTTTGATCGACAGTGCCGCGTCGCAAGAGCACCAGATTGCCATGTTGTGGCAGGCGCTGGAGAAGCTTCAAAAAGGCGAACGCGTCGATGCATTGCCAGCCGATGCGGCCAAGCAAGAGCAGTTTGAGGCAGACAAACTCAATCAGTTGATGGATTGACAGCACAGCGCAGACTGCGCGCGTCTATGAAGCGCCTTGCGAAGATCCCGCAATGGCGTCGAACAGGCCGCGCAAAATGCCGCTCGACATGGGCGCCGCCACTTCACTCAAAAACTGATCAAACGCCACAGGTGCTTGTGCGTCGGCGCGGTCTGAAATGGTCCTGATCACCGCAAACGGTGTGCCATGTTCCCAGCAGACTTGGGCGACTGCGGCGCCCTCCATTTCAACGGCCAGGGCATCTGGGAAAGCGGCCAGCAATGTCTGCGCGTGTCCGGGTTGATGGATGAATTGATCGCCTGAAATAATCAACCCCTCGTGCAGTTCACTTTGCGAAAAATGCGGGTGTGACGCCTGCGCTTGCCAGCGGCGGATGGCTTGGCCTGCTGCGATGCGCACCGCGCCGGTGAGCGCGCTGTCGGTGGGAATCCGTTGCATGCCCAGCAGCGGAATTTCGTGCGGTGGGAACAACGGTGCGGCACTCAAGTCGTGCTGCAGCAACTCACTTGCGAGCACCACGTCACCCACTGCAATGTCGCGCCCCAAGCCGCCTGCCACGCCCACAAAAACGATGGCGTCGACCTCGAAGTGTTGAATCAGTGTGGTGGTGGTGGAGGCCGCTGCGACCTTGCCAATGCGGGCGGTGGTGGCCACGACTGTCGTCTCGCCGATCCTGCCGCAGTGGTAATGCCGCCGAGCCTTTTCAACAGTGGTGGCGCGATCAAGTTGGTCGCACAAATCGCCGAGCTCTTGGGGCAGGGCCGAGAGAACGCCCAGACGTGAAATCTTCATGTCGCTGCGGCGTGGCCCGTTCCAAGCTCAGGCTTGTGGCGCGGGTCGGATGGCCGATTTGGGTCGAAATGCTTTGCAAACTGCATCGTTGGTCACCATGTATGGGCCGCCAATCAAATCGACGCAGTATGGAATCGCAGCAAAAATACCATTCACCAAAACGCCGCCATCCGCATCGCGCAGGCCCTCAAGGGTCTCTTGGATGCTTTTGGGCTGGCCAGGCAAGTTGACGATCAGGCACTGGCCGCGGATCACTGCAACCTGGCGCGACAAGATGGCAGTTGGCACGAATTTCAGGCTGATTTGCCTCATTTGCTCACCAAAGCCTGGCATCTCCTTGTCGGCAACCGCCAGGGTTGCTTCAGGGGTCACGTCGCGGGGACTGGGTCCAGTGCCGCCCGTGGTGAACACCACATCGCAACCTTGATTGACGCAGTCGATCAAGGTTTGGCTGATCACAGCTTGCTCGTCGGGGATGAGGTGAGGTTGGAATGCGATGGGATTTTGGAGCGCGCTTTGCAGCCACGACTCAAGCGCGGGCAGACCCTTGTCCTCATACGTGCCATTCGAGGCGCGGTCACTGATCGACACAATGCCGATGCGAATCAAGTCCATGCTCATCTCTGTGTTCATTCCTCGTCGTCTTCGTCTTCTGCAGTTGCCGCAGCCTTTTGCTGAGCCTGCAAGGTCAATTTGACCAGCTGAAAGATTTCACGATACGCCCGCCCGTGTCTGGGTGTCTCGCCTGCTTTCGTGGGCTTGGCGTCTTTGCGGGCCTGGCGTATCAGGCTGCGCAATGCCTGCGCATCGGTCTCGCGGTGGTTCGCTAGCCACTGTGTGACGGCTTCGTCGCTGTCGATGAGCCGGTCGCGCCAATCCTCAGCCTCGTGCAGCGCTTGCGCTTGCTCCGCAGTCCCTTGGTGTTGGGCGAGCAGGGCGGCTTGCACCGCTTGGAGCGTGTCCTCGTCGAGCTTGCGCATGAGCTTGCCGATGTATTGCATTTGTCGACGGCGAGCGCCGTGCGAGTCAATTTTCTTGGCGTCGTTCAGCGCGACGATGAGGGCCTCTGGGAGGTTGAGCTGCGCACGCGCGTTGGCGCCCAAGCCCAACAGGTCTTCACCCAGTTGCTGCTTGGCATCGCTGTCGCGCTTTGCATCGTTGCGCGAGTAGTCTTGGTCGCCTTTGAGCTCGCGCTTGAGCTCCAGATCTAGCTCGCTGCCAGCGGCTACGAAATGTCCGCGAACCCAATAGCCTTGTCGTTGTTTTCTTGCCATGGAGCGAATTGTCCCATGAGAGTTGCGGTTTGCGCGCCAGCGATATGATGAGCGCCATCATGAGCAAGCGCAAATCCACTTCACAACGATCGTCAACCGCCGAAACGAGCGGGTTCCAATTCACGCCGGAGCAGTTGCAAGACGCGGTCGATGCGGCGCTTGAGGCTGCCAAGCGCTTGGGGGCTACGGACGCCGTTGCCGAGGCATCCGAGGGCAATGGTTTGAGCGTTTCAGTGCGCAATCAAGCGTTGGAAAACGTCGAGCGCAACCGCGACAAGTCACTCGGGGTCACGGTGTACTTGGGTCACCGCCGCGGGCATGCGTCGACCTCTGACTTTTCGCTCACTGCCATCACTGAGACAGTGCAAGCGGCATTGGATATCGCCAAGTTCACTGCCGAGGACCCACTGGCTGGGCTACCGGACGCCGAAGATGTGGTGACGGATATCCAGGATTTGGATCTGTTCCATCCCTGGACCATTGATGCCCAGGGTGCCGCTGATTTGGCCATGGCCTGCGAGGCGGCGGCGTTGCAAACGAGCGCCATGATCACCAACAGCGAGGGCGCTGGTGTGTCAGCCCAGCATTCGCATTTCTTCGCGGCCCACATGCGAGAAGGCAGGACGCATGGCGCGGGCGTGTTTCGCGGCGGCTATGCCTCTACGCGGCACAGCTTGTCAGTCGCGCCGATTGCGGGCAAGGGTGAGGCGATGCAGCGCGACCATTGGTACACATCGATGCGTGATGCCCGCGAGATGGCCACGCCCGAGGCGGTGGGTCGCTACGCAGCAGAACGCGCATTGGCCAGGTTGAACGGGCGCCGCTTGAAGACCATGAGCTGCCCAGTGCTGTTTGAAGCACCACTGGCCAGCGGCCTGTTGGGCGCTTTTGTTCAGGGTGTGAGTGGCGGCGCGCTGTATCGCAACGCCAGTTTTTTGCAAGACAGTCTCGGCAAACAGGTGTTCGCCAAGCACGTTGATATCGACGAAGACCCATTTGTGCTGAAGGGCAAGGGCAGCTCACCGTTTGACGATGAGGGTGTGCGCGTGCAAGCGCGTCGCGTGTTGGACGCTGGGCGGGTCAAAGGGTATTTCTTGAGCAGCTACTCCGCTCGCAAGCTGGGCATGAAGACCACCGGCCATTCAGGCGGTTCGCACAACTTGGTGATGTCCAGTCGTTTGACGAAAGATACTGACAAGCTGCCAGAAATGCTGAAGAAGCTCCACCGCGGCTTCTTTGTGACCGAGTTGATGGGGCACGGGGTGAATGGTGTCACCGGTGACTACAGTCGCGGCGCTTCCGGTTATTGGGTTGAAAACGGGGAGATCGCCTACCCCGTTGAAGAGGTGACGATTGCCGGCAACTTGAAAACGATGTTCAAAAACATCGATGCCATTGGCGCCGATGCCTACAACCTCGGCGCGAAGACCTGTGGATCGGTCTTGATCTCTGCGATGAAGGTCGCGGGCGCTTAACAGGCCGGCTGGTACAACCTCAGTCGCCCAGGCCTTCGGACGCCCAATTTTGTTGGTGGTCTTTGGGCAGTGCCGGGCACGGGATGGATCGTGCGCCGCCAGTGTTTGTGTGGCGCTCTATGCTGGCATCGCCGCATACATCGGGCGATGCCGTGGACTCAAGGCTGTAAAGCCGCCTTGACTGCTTTTGAGACCTCGCCCATGTCGGCTTTGCCGGCCAAACGCGTTTTGACGACGCCCATGACCTTGCCCATGTCTGCGGGACCGGTTGCGCCAACTTCCGACACAATCGCGCGCACTTGGGCCTGCACCTCTTCCGCGCTCATGCGCTCTGGCATGTAAGTCTCGAGCACGCTGATTTCGGACTGCTCTTGATCAGCCAAGTCTTGGCGTTGGGCTTGCAGGTAAGCGGCCACGGAATCTTTGCGCTGCTTGATGAGCTTTTCAACGATGGCCACCACCATCGCGTCGTCGAGTTCGACGCGCTCATCCACTTCCTTTTGTTTGCAGGCGGCCAGCAACATGCGGATGGTGCCTAAGCGCGCGCTGTCCTTGGCGCGCATGGCATTCTTCATGTCTTCGGTGATTGTGTCTTTGAGGCTCATGGCTTAGGCTTTCAAGGGAGGAGAGGCGTAAAAAAACCCGCGAAAGCGTCCTTTGGCGGGTTCGGATGGCAGGAGGGGACTCCCCTCGGCGCCATCAATACATGCGCTTGGGCAATTGCATGGAGCGCACGCGCTTCACGTGGCGCTTCACAGCAGCGGCTTTTTTGCGCTTGCGCTCAGCGGTGGGCTTTTCGTAGAACTCACGAGCACGCAAGTCGGTGAGGAGACCCAGTTTCTCGATGTTGCGCTTGAAACGGCGCAATGCAACTTCGTAGGGCTCGTTGTCTTTTACACGGATGGTCGTCATGACTGAAAGGTTGTCCTCAATGATGTGCGGTGAGTTGGATCAGAACAAAACCGCTGATTGCTAGCAAAGCCGCAGATTATAGCCCGATAGTGCACAGTGCCGAATTTTCGTTCATGCGGCTTGGGCGAGTGCTGGGTTGAGTGCCTGCAATCCGCGTGTCACATCACCGATCACCCACACCGCGGGGCTACCCAGTCCTTCGGCTGCGGCGAGGTGCGCCACTTGGGACAAACTGCAGGCAGCGTGGCGTTGCTCGGGCAAAGTGGCATGTTGCACGATGGCAACAGCAGTGTCTGCAGGCATGCTGTTGAGCAACTGTTGCGTGATCTGCTCCAGCTGAGTCATCGCCATATAGACCACGAGTGTGATCCGCTGGGTGTGGGCCATGTGTCCGAGGGATGCCCAGTCTGGTCCATCTGAACCCGGCTGGCTGTGTCCCGTGATGAACAGCACGCCTTGGGCGAGCCCGCGGTGCGTGAGCGGGGTGCTTAGGGCGCTCATGGCGGCCACCCCCGCTGTGATCCCAGACACCACGTCGCAGGTGATGCCCTGCTCTCGCAGGGTGTCGATTTCTTCGCCGCCCCGTCCGAACATGAAGGGGTCGCCGCCTTTGAGGCGAACCACACGGAGCCCTTCTCTGGCCGATTGCACCATGCTTTTCTCGATGAACGCTTGAGGCGTGGACTGGCAACCGCCTCGCTTACCGACGTGTACAACCCGTGCGTGTGGGGTCGCGTGTTGCAGGATAAGCGGGTTGACCAGGTCGTCTACAAAAATCACGTCGGCACCTTGAATCGCGCGCACAGCCTTGAGTGTGAGCAGCTCAGGGTCGCCCGGGCCGGCGCCGACCAGCGTGACGTGACCGAGGGTGTGTGGGAGTTGGGGGTGAAGCATGGGGTGATTCTGAGATCGCTTTTATAACTTTAGGAAATAAGAAGCGATTTTTTTAAGAGAGTCACCGCTCGATCTCGGGGCGCCATGTCTTGCCTGGGCCGCAAACCCATCGACCCGGGACTACACTCACCATCTGTATGTTGATCCTTGGCTTTGAATCTTCTTGTGACGAGACGGGTGTGGCGCTGGTGCGCGTTGGCAAGTCTGGTGTGCCCACCCTGCTGTCGCAGACCCTGCACTCTCAAATCAAACTACACCAGGCGTATGGCGGTGTTGTGCCCGAATTGGCCAGCCGTGACCACATTCGCCGGGTATTGCCGCTGACGCGGCTGGCGTTGAAAGAGGCTGGCGTACAGCTCGCCGATGTCAACGCGGTGGCTTTCACGCGTGGTCCAGGCCTGGCTGGTGCGCTGCTGGTGGGTGCGGGCGTGGCAGCTGCCTTGGCTGCAACGCTCGGGGTGCCTGCGATGGGAGTGCACCACTTGGAGGGACATTTGCTGTCGCCGTTCCTGAGCCAAGATCCCCCTCAGTTCCCTTTTGTGGCCCTGCTCGTGTCCGGCGGGCATACGCAATTGATGCGAGTCGACGGTGTGGGGCGCTACGAGTTGTTGGGCGAGACCATCGACGACGCGGCTGGCGAGGCGTTTGACAAGTCGGCAAAGGTGTTGGGTTTGCCATACCCAGGTGGCCCCGAGTTGGCCGCTTTGGCAAAGCTTGGCGATCCTGCAGCATTTGCGTTGCCTCGCCCGCTGTTGCACCAGCCCAACTTGGATTTTTCATTCGCTGGGCTGAAGACGGCGGTCTGGACTGCACATCAGCGCCTTGGCGCAAGCCCCAGCGACCAGCAGCGCGCAGATTTGGCGGCGAGTACGCAAGCCGCCATTGTTGACGTGCTGAGCAAAAAAACCATGCGTGCGCTGGCGCAAACAGGTCTGCGCCGCCTCGTCGTCGCTGGGGGTGTGGGGGCCAATCAGGCTTTGCGCGCACAGCTGAACGCGCTGTGTGCCAGAGGCAATGTGAGGGTTCACTACCCTGAGTTGGCCCTTTGCACCGACAACGGCGCCATGATTGCGATGGCAGCGGCGTTGCGTTGGCAGTCGGGCTCGCACACTGCATTGATCGCTCAGACCGGGGCTTTTGACGTCAAGCCGCGCTGGCCCTTGGACGCGCTCGCCGCCTGAATGGATTGGGGGAGCTTGAAGCTTGGCTTCGGTTCCAGCTATAATCTATGGCTCGCTTGCCTGAACAATGGTGTTTGGGGGCGATCCACGTGGGCAGCGGTTGCGCGGGAGACGGATCATCGTCTCGAGCGGTTCTGCCACCCTCGCCAGTGATTTCATAGGAAATTTAGACATGACCATCGTCAAAGCAGACATCATCAAAGACAACGCACGCGGTGCAGCCGATACCGGTAGCCCCGAAGTGCAAGTGGCTTTGTTGACCGCTCGTATCAACGAGTTGACTCC
>JALQVJ010000153.1 GCA_023260355.1 Burkholderiaceae bacterium
GTGCCCGCTTACTTCAACGACAGCCAGCGCCAAGCCACCAAAGATGCAGGGCGCATTGCCGGTTTGGAAGTCAAGCGCATCATCAACGAGCCTACCGCCGCCGCATTGGCCTTCGGTTTAGACAAGAGTGGCAAGGGCGATCGCAAAATCGCGGTCTACGACTTGGGCGGTGGCACGTTCGACGTGTCGATCATTGAGATCGCAGACGTCGATGGCGAAAAGCAATTTGAAGTGTTGTCCACCAACGGCGATACGTTCTTGGGTGGCGAGGACTTTGACCAGCGCATCATCGACTTCATCATCGAAGAGTTCAAAAAGGACCAAGGCGTTGACTTGACCAAAGACGTGTTGGCTTTGCAGCGTTTGAAAGAAGCCGCTGAAAAGGCCAAGATCGAGCTCTCCAACAGCGCCCAGACAGACATCAACCTGCCTTACATCACTGCAGATGCGAGTGGTCCCAAACACTTGAATATCAAGTTGACCCGCGCGAAGCTCGAGAGCCTCGTGGATGCACTGATCGAGCGCACCATTGCCCCTTGCCGCACCGCAATCAAGGATGCCGGCATCAGTGTGAACGAGATCAATGACGTGATTTTGGTTGGCGGCATGAGTCGCATGCCCAAGGTCCAGGAAAAGGTCAAAGAGTTCTTCGGCAAAGAGCCCCGCCGTGACGTCAACCCTGACGAGGCAGTTGCCGTTGGTGCTGCTGTTCAGGGCCAGGTGCTGTCAGGCGACCGCTCTGATGTGCTCTTGCTGGATGTGACGCCGTTGTCCCTCGGCATTGAGACCATGGGTGGTGTCATGACCAAGATGATCACCAAGAACACAACCATTCCCACCAAGTTCAGCCAGGTGTTTTCGACAGCCGATGACAACCAGCCTGCGGTGACGATCAAGGTGTTCCAAGGTGAGCGCGAAATCGCATCAGGCAACAAAATGCTAGGGGAATTCAACCTCGAGGGAATCCCCCCGGCACCTCGCGGCACGCCTCAAATCGAGGTGACGTTCGACATTGACGCGAACGGCATTTTGCATGTGAGCGCCAAAGACAAGGGCACAGGCAAAGAGAACAAAATCACCATCAAGGCCAACTCTGGTTTGTCTGAAGCCGAAATCGAGCAGATGGTCAAAGATGCTGAAACCAACGCCGCTGAAGACCGCAAAAAGGTCGAACTGGTGCAGGCGCGCAACCAAGCGGAGTCAATGATCAGCAGCGTCAACAAGAGCTTAGGTGAGTATGGCGAGCAGTTGGACGCGTCAGAAAAAGAAGCCATTGAAGCAGCTGTCAAAGACCTCGAGGAAACACTGAAGTCAGATGCGGACAAAGAGGCTATTGAAGCCAAGACCAATGCATTGATGACTGCCAGCCAAAAGCTGGGAGAAAAAATGTACGCCGACGCGCAGGCACAGGCAGGCGCAGCTGCGGGCGGCGCTGCTGGCAACGGTGCTGCGAGCGCAGACGATGATGTCGTTGACGCCGAAGTCAAAGAAGTCAAGAAAGACTGATTGACTGCATGCTGTTGCAGCCGCGCTGGCCTAGAAATAGGCTCGCGCGGCTTTGTTCTTACATTGACGCGTGATTGTTCACCCTACAAAACGGCTTTGAACCATGGCTAAAAAAGACTTTTACGAATCTCTTGGTGTGCCTAAAAACGCCAGCGATGATGAAATCAAAAAGGCTTATCGCAAGATGGCGATGAAATATCACCCTGACCGCAATCAAGGTGAAAAAGCCGCTGAGGCCGAGGCCAAGTTCAAAGAAATCAAAGAGGCCTACGAAATCCTCTCGGACGCCGAAAAGCGCGCAGCCTATGACCAGTATGGTCACGCCGGTGTTGATCCCAATATGCGCGGTGCGGGCGGTCAAGGCTATGGCAATTTTGGTGATGCGTTTGGTGACATCTTCAGCGATATCTTCGGCGGTGGCGGCCGACGCGGTGGTGGCGGGCGTCAAGTGTTCCGTGGCAATGACTTGTCTTATGCTATGGAGATCACGTTGGAAGAGGCCGCCAACGGCAAGGACTCACAAATCCGTATTCCATCTTGGGACAACTGCGACACATGCGATGGCACGGGCGCCAAGCCCGGCACCAGCGCCAACACCTGTCAAACCTGCCAGGGCAGTGGTAGCGTGCAAATGCGCCAAGGCTTCTTCAGTGTTCAGCAAACCTGTCCGCATTGCCGCGGCCAAGGCAAAGTCATCGCTGACCCCTGCACCACATGTCATGGCCAAGGCAAGATCAAGCGCAACAAAACGCTGGAGGTCAAGATCCCTGCCGGCATCGATGACGGCATGCGCATTCGCAGCGCAGGCAACGGAGAGCCCGGCCAAAATGGCGGGCCCCACGGCGATTTGTTCATTGAAATTCGCATCAAGAAACATGACATTTTTGAGCGCGATGGCGATGATTTGCACTGCCAAGTCCCGGTGCAAGTCACGACCGCAGCCCTGGGCGGAGAAATCAATGTCCCCACCCTCACCGGGAAGGCGACCATTGAAATTCCAGAGGGCACACAAAGCGGCAAGATATTCCGCTTGCGCGGTCGCGGCATCAAAGGCGTTCGTTCCGCAATCGCCGGCGACTTGTATTGCCATGTGAACGTGGAAACGCCTGTGAAGCTTACAGAACACCAGCGCAAATTGCTCAAAGAGTTGGACGATTCGTTCACCAAAGGCGGCACCAAACACAGTCCGCACGACAAAGGTTGGTTTGAAAAGGCGAAAGCCTTCTTCTCATGATCTCAAGGCGCTTCGGCGCCTTTTTTTGAACCCTTGGCAAGTCAACCATGCGCCAAGGCTTGAGCCACTGGCATGCGCTTCGATAAGATGTGTGCATGTATCTCAACTCCCATCACAAACCCATGCGCATACGACTTGCAGCATTGGCCGTGAGCTGGTTGGCGATTGCGCAAGCCAGTGCGAACGACACCGAGTGGAGACAGTGTCTTCAACGATTGCAGGCGCAGGCCACTGCCGCCGGCGTCTCAACAGAGACTTGGCAGCGCCACGCTGCTGAACTGACGCCTCGGCCAGAATTATTGGAAAGTCTCAACAACCAGCCCGAATTCACCATGCGGAGCTGGGACTATCTGGCTGTGCTGGTGGATGATGAGCGCATCGCAGATGGTCGCAATGCGCTCCAGTCTCAAACGGCCGCCCTTCAGTTGGCGCAAGAGCGTTATGGGGTCGATCCATACACCGTCACAGCAGTCTGGGGTGTGGAGAGCAATTACGGCCAACGCACCGGTGGACGTCCAATCTTGCAGTCACTGGGCACCCTGTCTTGCATGGGGCGGCGCCAAGCCTTTTTCCAAAAAGAGTTCTTTGCCGCATTGCGGATCGTGCAAGCAGGTGATTTCGACGCCGCCGAATTCAAAGGTTCATGGGCGGGGGCCTTTGGACAAACGCAATTCATGCCAACGACCTTCGAGGCATTGGCGGTCGACCTCGATGGCGACGGCAAGCGCAATTTGATTAGCAACGACGCGGATGCGTTGGGCTCTACTGCGCACTTCCTCAAGGATGCCGGCTGGCGCCCTGCCTTGCCATGGGGTTTCGAGGTGCGCGTACCGCAAAACTACGACGGCCCACGCGGGCGCCGCACCTACAGAGCGGCCAGCCGCTGGGCAGACGAGGGCTTCAAGCGCATCGACGCGGGTGCGCTGGTGTCGGACCGCATCGCCCGGGACACGCCCCTGGCGCTGGTACAACCCGAACCTGACGGGCCGGCTTTTTTAGTCACGCGTAACTTTCAGGCGATTTACCGCTACAACGCGTCGGAAAATTACGCGCTGGCCATTGCCCATTTGGCCGACCGGCTGCGTGGCCAAGGGCCATGGTCCACTCCCTGGCCCACAGATGATGCAGGCTTATCCAGAGCTGAACGGCGTGAAGTGCAGTTGTTGCTGACTCTCAGAGGGCATGACATCGGCCCCGTTGATGGCGCGCTGGGTCAGAAAAGCCGGGCCGCTATTCGTGCGGAGCAAGAGCGCTTGGGTCATGCAGTGAATGGACGTGCTGGCCAAAAATTGCTCGCAGCCCTGCGTCAGACATCATCCGGCAATCAAGCTTCGCGCCCTCCACAATGAACAAGAGCCGCATGAGCGGCCCTTGATTCAGCGTGCCAAAGTCAACGCAATCAGAGTGCGGCTTTTGCGGCAGCGTACTCGGCCTTGAAGCGCGCGACGAGCTCACCTGCGCCCTGGATCTTGTCAACCGCACCAATACCCTGGCCGCAGCCCCAGATATCTTTCCACGCCTTCTTGGCATCCCCACCAAAATTCATTTTGCTGGGGTCGCTCTCTGGCAGATTTTCTGGGTCTAGGCCTGCGTTGCGGATGCTGGGCTTCAGGTAGTTGCCATGGACGCCAGTGAACAGGTTGCTGTAGACAATATCGTCGCTGTTGCTGTCGACGATCATCTGCTTGTATTCCTCGGCTGCGCGCGCTTCATGCGTCGCGATGAATGCTGAGCCGATATAGGCAAAGTCAGCACCCATGGCGCGTGCGGCCAAAATGGCTTGCCCGCTGGCGATAGAACCGCTCAAGGCCACCGGGCCATCAAACCATTGGCGGATTTCTTGGATGAGTGCAAATGGGCTTTTCTCTCCCGCGTGTCCGCCTGCACCCGCCGCCACAGCGATCAAGCCGTCGGCGCCTTTTTCGATGGCTTTGTGCGCGAACTTGTTGTTGATGATGTCGTGCATAACCACGCCGCCATAGCTGTGCGCAGATTGGTTGACGTCTTCACGCGCACCCAAGCTGGTGATGATGATGGGGACTTTGTATTTTTCGCAGAGCGCCATGTCGTGCTCAAGGCGGTCGTTGCTCTTGTGCACGATTTGATTGATCGCAAATGGCGCCGACGGTGCGTCTGAATGTTTGGCGTCGTAATCGGCAAGCGTCTCAGTGATTTCGGCCAGCCAGTCGTCCAATTGCTCTTTGGGTCTGGCGTTCAAAGCGGGCATCGACCCCACAACGCCGGCCTGACACTGAGCGATCACGAGTTTAGGGTTGCTAATGATGAACAGCGGCGAACCGATCACTGGGAAGGGGATGCGAGCCAAGGCGCCGGGCAATTTAGACATATTCACTCTCCGAAAAAGAAGGGGGTCAAGCGATCTTGCCTCAACCCCCCATGTTGGACTGTCACAAGAGAGAAGACCTTGTGATCAATCCGCATACAACTCACCAGAGTTCGTCAGAACGCATCTACCTCGAGCGCTGTGACGCTATCTGCACCTTCGACGATTGCATCGCGCAAACCCGCGGTTTTGACGAGGATGTGTTCGGCATAGAAACGGGCCGTCGCGATCTTGTTTCGCAAAAATGCGTCGCTGAACTCACCGCCCTGACCCACCGCCGATTGGGCTGCGAGCAGGGCCCGTCCCATTTGCCAGCCGGCCATCAAGTTACCAGAAAGCATCAGATACGGCACGCTACCGGCGTACGCTGCATTGGGGTTGCTCCGGCTGTGGTCTGCGATGAATTGGACAGCGTCTAAATACGCTTGGCGTGCTTTGCCCAACTGATGCGCCATGGCCTTGGCATCATCGCTGCCATTGGCCAACAAATCAGCCTCTGTTTCAGCCACGCGTGCAGCCAAAGCCTTGGCGGACTCGCCGCCGTCACGCGCGGTTTTGCGGCCGACCAAATCGTTGGCTTGGATCGCCGTCGTGCCCTCATAGATCGTCAAAATCTTGGCATCGCGGTAATACTGTGCTGCACCAGTCTCTTCGATGAAGCCCATGCCACCATGAACCTGCACGCCTAGACTCGTGACTTCCAAACTCATCTCTGTGGAATACCCCTTGACCAGTGGCACCATGAATTCGTAAAAGCGTTGGTTCACCTGCCGTGTTTCTGCATCTGGGTGGTGATGCGCTGCATCAAAGGCAGCTGCCGCCGCAATCGCCAGCGCGCGACACCCTTCGGTGTATGCACGCATGGTCATCAACATGCGCTTGACATCAGGGTGATGAATGATGGGCGCAGAGCCAGGCATCGAACCATCCACCGGTCGACTCTGGACTCGATCCCGGGCATAGCTCACAGCCTTTTGGTAGGCTCGCTCTGCAACAGCGATGCCTTGAACTCCCACGGCGTATCGCGCAGCGTTCATCATGATGAACATGTACTCAAGCCCGCGGTTCTCTTCCCCGACCAGGTAACCCACTGCGCCACCATGGTCTCCGTACTGAAGCACAGCGGTAGGGCTGGCCTTGATCCCCATCTTGTGCTCAATGCTGACACAGTGGACATCGTTGCGCTCGCCAAGTGAGCCGTCGGCGTTGACCAACCGCTTGGGCACCACAAACAGGCTGATGCCCTTGACCCCCTCCGGTGCACCCGCCACACGCGCCAACACCAAATGGACGATGTTGTCGGCCATGTCATGCTCACCGTAAGTGATGTAGATCTTGGTGCCAAAGACTTTGTAGGTGCCATCAGGCTGAGGCTCCGCGCGCGAACGAACGAGGGCTAAATCTGAACCGGCTTGTGGCTCGGTTAGATTCATGGTGCCAGTCCACTCGCCTGAGATCAGCTTCTCCAGGTAGACGCTTTTGAGATCATCACTCGCTGCGGTCATCAGGGCTTCAATCGCGCCGTCTGTGAGCAAGGGACACAAGGCGAAACTCATGTTTGCTGAGTTCAACATCTCAATGCAGGCCGCGCCAATGGTTTTGGGCAAGCCTTGTCCGCCATGCGCTGCGTCGTGCTGCAACCCCTGCCATCCCCCTTCAATGTATTGGCGATAGGCTTCCTTGAAGCCTGGGGCCGTGGTCACCACACCATCTTTCCAGCTGCTGGGTGACACATCACCTGGGCGATTGGTCGGGGCAATGACTTCCGAGTTGAAGCGTGCGCACTCTTCGAGCACGGCTGCTGCGGTATCAAAACCTGCATCCTCAAATGCAGGTATCTGTGTCAAGGCGTCAATATTCGCAACGTGACGCATGTTGAACAACATGTCTTGGATCGGGGCTTGATAAGGCATAGCAGTGACCTCTTGATCAAAGAAAGGCGCCGCGTTCTGCAACGGGCGCCTTCGATGTGTTTCACATCACAGGGATTGGGTGAGCTCCGGGACAGCATCAAACAAATCGGCCTCGAGTCCATAGTCAGCCACGCTGAAAATGGGCGCCTCAGGGTCTTTGTTGATGGCCACGATCACCTTGGAGTCCTTCATACCAGCCAAGTGCTGGATCGCACCGCTGATGCCGCATGCCACATAAAGCTGAGGTGCGACGATCTTGCCGGTTTGACCCACTTGCAAGTCGTTGCCAGCGTAGCCAGCATCGACCGCAGCGCGGGATGCGCCCACAGCGGCTCCGAGCTTGTCCGCCAGCGGAACAATGACTTCGTCGAATTTTTCGCTCGAGCCCAATGCACGGCCACCCGAAACAATGATCTTCGCGGCAGTCAGCTCTGGGCGATCACTCTTGGCGAGCTCCGAGCCCACATATTGGGACAGTGCGCTGGCATCAACGGCGTCGATGGCTTTGACTTCGGCACTGCCACCGGTTGCTGCGGCTGCGTCGAAACCCGTCGCGCGCACAGTGATCACCTTGATCGCGTCAGCGCTTTGGACAGTTGCGATCGCGTTGCCTGCGTAAATAGGACGCTCAAACGTATCAGGAGCCACAACTTTCGTGATCTCGCTGATTTGTGCGACGTCCAGTGCTGCAGCCACCCGAGGGGCTGCGTTTTTGCCTGTTGCTGTCGCTGGGAACAAGATGTGGCTGTAGTTGGATGCCACGGCTTGGACTTGCGCGGCGATGTTCTCGGCCAAGGCATTTGCCAGCGATGCGCCATCGGCATGCAGCACAGCATTCACACCAGCAATTTGGGCGGCGGCGGCCGCTGCGGCAGCTGCGTTGTGACCTGCGACGAGCACATGGACGTCGCCACCACAAGCGATCGCGGCGGTCACGGTGTTGAGAGTTGCGCCTTTGATGGACGCGTTGTCATGTTCAGCAATGACGAGAGTGGTCATGAATGTTCTCCAGTTCGGTCTGCGTCAATCAGATGACTTTGGCTTCGTTCTTCAGCTTGTCGACCAAAGTCGCCACATCGGGGACCTTGATACCAGCGCCGCGCACAGGTGGCTCGGCGACCTTGAGCGTTTTGAGGCGTGGCGCGACATCGACACCCAAATCGGCGGGGGTCATGGTGTCGAGCTGTTTCTTTTTGGCTTTCATGATGTTGGGCAACGTCACGTACCGCGGCTCGTTCAAGCGCAGATCGGTGGTGATCACGGCGGGCAGCTGCACGTTCAGCGTTTCCAAACCGCCGTCGATCTCACGTTTCACTGTCGCCTTGCCATCCGCAACGGTCACCTCGCTGGCAAACGTGGCCTGAGACCAACCCGCCAACGCGGCCAACATCTGACCGGTCTGGTTGGCATCATCGTCAATGGCTTGCTTGCCCATGATCACGAGTTGGGGCTGCTCTTTGTCCGCGACTGCCTTGAGCAACTTGGCCACGGCCAGTGGCTGCAACTCTTCTGCGGTTTCGATCAAGATCGCCCGATCGGCGCCGATCGCCATCGCTGTGCGCAAAGTCTCTTGGCACTGGGCAACGCCAGCTGACACAGCGACGATTTCCGTCACGACGCCCTTTTCCTTCAGGCGCACAGCCTCTTCAACTGCAATCTCGTCGAACGGGTTCATGCTCATCTTGACGTTGGCAATATCAACGCCTGTGCCGTCTGATTTGACGCGCACTTTGACGTTGTAATCCACGACCCGCTTAACGGGGACCAATACTTTCATTGCAGTCACTCCTGTGGTGAGTTGAGATAACAGTTTGTCGGCATTGCACCCGATAAACTTGGCGTTAGGTTGACGTTTACGTAAACGTCAATTGTATCCAAAGTGTCGAGCCTGACAACAAAATCGAACGATCGTTCTTTTTTGATTATAAGGTCAGTCAAATGACCTTTCCAGAAGCCCCGGGTTGATCGGCGTCTGGCGCCCAGCGCAGGACGCGCTGCGGGTATGGGATATCGATGTGATGTGCCCTCAATGAC
>JALQVJ010000169.1 GCA_023260355.1 Burkholderiaceae bacterium
CAATCGTTTGGTTGTGCGTGCCATAGGGACTTAGAGCTGCACCGCATGGGCGGGTTGCGCTGCAGACCCTATCGCTGCAACGTGGCGTGCGCCAGCTGGAGCGATACCGAGGTGACTCGCACCGTTGCATGGGCTGATTACATTGGCAGCTGGACAACTCGGAGCGCACATGTCCTTGAGACCTGACCAATGGCCCGTCGTGATTGGCGTGGGTGAATGCATCCAGCGGGGCAAACACCTGCCCACCGCCATGGAGCCCCTGCAACTGATGGAGACTGCGGTCCTCGAGGCGCAGAGAGACGCGGGGGTCGAGTTCATGTCTCACGTGGATCGGCTCGATGTGATCCAACAGGTGTCTTGGCCTGCGGCCGATCTGCCGGATCGATTGGCAGCGCGATTGCATTTGAATCCCGGATACCGCCGCTATTGGCCGATTGGCGGTGAGACACCCATCGCAGCCTTACATGGCGCCGCCCAGGCCGTCTTTGCTGGCGAGTCTGCGTGTGCTGTGGTGGTGGGGGGCGAGGCGCAATACAGCGTCAACGCTGCAGCGGGCCAGCCTTTGCCTTGGAGCGCGAGAGATGACGCGTTTCCGATTGTGCGGGGTGCCGACCATCAGCCCGCCAGCGCCGTGCGCCTTGGACTGTCTAACCCCGCGCACATTTACCCCTTGTTTGAAAACGCCGCAGTCGCTGACTTGGGCTTGACACCCGCAGAGGCCATGCAAGAGTCGGCTGAGCTCTGGGCGCGGTTCTCTCAAGTCGCGGCGCGCCATCCCGCAGCATGGTCGCAGCGGGCCTACTCAGCCGCTGAGCTGAGCGCCGTCAGTCCTGATAACCGAGCCATCGCATGGCCCTATGCCAAGCGCATGGTCGCCAACCCTGCAGTCAACCAATCGGCGGCCATGGTGGTGACGAGCCAAGCGCAGGCCTTGGCGTGGGGCATTGACCCCAGTCGCTTGGTGTACGTGTTGACTGGCGCCGCCGCGCACGACCCCGACAACGTCATGGCGCGCGGCGATTTAGCGCGCAGCCCCGGACGAGACGCCGTGCTGGACGCCATGCAACAACGCATGGGCGACGTCAGCCGCTGCGCGGCCTTGGAGCTTTACAGTTGTTTTCCGGTCGTGCCCAAACTGGCGCGCCGCCGGCTCGGGCTTGCTGCAGACCGACCCATGACAGTCGCCGGGGGTCTCAGCTTTTTTGGCGCCCCGCTGAACAACTACATGACCCACGCCGTCGCTGCGATGGTTCGCCAACTGCGCGCCAGCCAAGGCGATGCCCGTGGCATCTTGTATGGGCAAGGTGGCTACATGACCAAGCACCACGCCGTGGCATTGGGGCGCGTGCCGGGGGATGTGCAAACTTGGTTGGCGCCAGTCTCGGTTCAAGCGCAAGCCGACGCCGCCCGAGGCCCTGCGCCCGAATGGTTGGATCAATACAGTGGGCCTGCCCAAGTTGAGACGTTCACGGTGCTTTTCGAGCGCGATGGCGCGGTGGCGCAGGGTGTGGTCGTGCTGCGAACCCAGCAGTCTCAGCGTCTGGTCGCCAAGGTTGAGCGCAGCGACACGGCAAGCCTGTCTTGTTTGATGTCGCCCCAGGTCAGCCCCGTTGGCGTTTGGGGAGAGGTTCACAACAACATCCAAGGCGTGCCGATCTGGTGTGCCAATCCAACATCCACCCAAGGAGCCAAGCCATGACACCCACCGATGAACCAGTGATCCACACACAGATGTTGAAGGACCACGTGGCCTTGGTCACGCTGAACCGGCCTCACGCGCGCAATGCCGTCAGTGTTGCTTTGGCAGAAACCATGTCGCAGACCGTGCAACAGCTCGAAGCAGATGACAACGTCTGGGCCGTGATCTTGACCGGCGCCGGTGACGTGTTTTGCGCGGGCGCCGATTTGAAGGTGGTCGCGGCCGGAGAAGGCAACGCGCTGTTTCGCCCGTGGGGCGGCTTTGCAGGGTTTGTCGATGCCCCACGCCAGAAGCCCTGGATCGCAGCCCTGAATGGCCCGGCGCTGGCGGGCGGCTGTGAAATCATGCTGGCCTGCGACATGGTGGTTGCGGCAGAGGGCGCACGCATCGGCCTGCCTGAAGTGGCCAGATCGTTGCTCGCTGATAAGGCACTGACACAAAACTATATAGGAAGTATAATATCTCTTGAACATTACAATGAACAATTAGCAGA
>JALQVJ010000184.1 GCA_023260355.1 Burkholderiaceae bacterium
GCCTGAGTCGAGGGCTGTCCGCCCTGAGGGGCCACCGTTGAATACTGACCCGCCTGCTTCATCGCCTGTCCTCTGGCGGTTTCCGTGCCGTACAACTTGGTGACGTACTTCCTGATTTTGTTCAGGTTGGCAAGTTGATCCTCCATCGGCAGGGTAGATGTTTTCTCCGCCTGAGATGATCATGTCTTTGTTGCGGCCCACTACCGTGAGCCGTCCGGTGGATTCGATCATGCCCAGATCACCGCTGCGGAACCAGCCATCTTCGAGCCCGACACCGATTTGCCCTGAGGCATTCCAATACCCCGCCATCAGGTTGTCCGCTTGGATGGCAATTTCACCAACCAGCCCCTGTGGCACAGGATTGCCGTGTTCATCCAATAATTGAAGAGTGGCATTGGGATGTGCCTTGCCAGCGCTGCCTACACACGCCATGGCCTCATGAAGCTTGAGTGCGATAGAGACCGGCCCCGTTTCGGTGGTGCCATACACCTGGCCGACGGGCACACCGCGCGCATGAAATGCCTCGATAAAAGCGCGCGGAACGACCGATGACCCCGTCATGATGCCTCGCAGAGAGGAAAGATCCGCGCAGGCCCACGAAGGGTGTTCGATGACAGCGCGCAAGGTGGCTGGCACCAAAAGAGACAGCGTGGGACGTGACGCCTCTACCTCGTGCAGCCAAAGTGAAGGATCAAACCGGGCATGCAAGATCACAGAGGCGCCAGCAAGCCACGCAGGCAAGGTTTGGATGCAAAGGCCTCCGACATGAAACATCGGGAGCGTGGACAGGACAACATCATCGGGGCTGAAATCATGGGCCCAATGGCTGGCCGACGCATTGTTCATGAGCGCTTGTTGCGTGTGAACTGCGCCCTTGGCGCGGCCAGTTGTTCCTGACGTGTAGACCAGCAGGAGCGGGTCATTAGCACGGCCTTTGAGTGGCTCGCTTTCAAGGTCTAGGCGCGTGGACTCAAGCAAACAGGCCATCAACACAACGTTTGATGCCTCGACTCCCAATTGCTGCGCCACACTGAGGTGCAAGTCATCTGTCACCAAGAGCTTGGGTTGGGCGTCGGCAATGACCTGCTGCAACTCAGGGGTCGCCAGTCGGAAATTGAGCGGAACCCATATGGCCCCGATGCGAGCGCAGGCGATCAACGCAGCCAATTGCGTCACATGGTTCAAGCTCAGCCACGCCAGTCTGTCGCCGTGTTTGAGGCCTGCTGCACTCAAGTGCGCCGTGATCTGTTCGATCATTGCCCACATTTGCTCGGGGCTGAACGTGGAGCGGGTTTGGATGTCTTGGAACGAGATGCAGGGCTTGTCCGTCTGGGCACTCGCTAGCGCCCGAATGCGAGCCGCGAGGGGACTGGTTTCACTCTGGTTCATGATGCCAAGCGATCAGTCATCGGTTTCTCCGGCTTCGTAAAGTGCCTCTCGCCCAATGCGATCCATGCAGAGTTCAGCAGTCCAAGGCAACATCAATGAGCCGCATCGGGCGTCACGATAGAGGCGCTCAAGGGGCAGGCTCTTGAGCATCGACTGTCCGCCACAGGTCCGGATGGCGAGGCGTGCGATGTCTTGCGCATTCTCCATGATGGTGTACTGCGTTGCGTACGCGCGCAGGCGTGTGGACTTGGACGTGTCCACTTTGGCATCGCTGATCGCTCGCAGGAACATGTTCCGTGTTTGCTCTAGCTTCACAAACATCTCAGCAACAGCGATCTGCTTGGTCGCAAATTGGCGCCGCTTCACTGGCCCTGTTCCCGCAATCTCTCCGCGCAGATAAGCGACAGTGAAGTCATATGCCGCTTGCGCGATTCCCATATACGTGGGCGCGAGCGTCATGAACATATGGGGCCAGCGACTTGCCGCTTGGAAGTACAGGCCCTGGGGCATCAGCGCAGCATCGTCAGGTACGAACACGTCTTCAAAAATCAATGTGCGAGAGACCGTGGCGCGCATGCCCAAGGGGTCCCATGGGCCCTCCACCCGCACCCCCTTGGCGTTGCGCGGTACCGCCAGATAGAGCGTGTCGCGGCGGGAGAGTTGCGCGTCGGTCTTTTTTTCTGTGCACAAGACGCCGAAATAATCAGCTGCATCGGATAGGGACGCAAAGATCTTCTTGCCAGACACTTGCCAGCCACCATCCACCTTCACCGCTGTGGTGCCGAACGGCGCCGCGCCCGCAGCCGCCGCACCGCCTTCGGAAAATGGCTGTGCGTATATCGCGCCATCTTTCACAACGCGGTCGAAATGGATCGCTTGGCGCAGTCGATGTTCAGCGCGCTGCTCTGCTGACATCTCGAGGTCTTCGGATAGCAGACCACTCCAGAGAGTGGTGCAGACATGCATGTTGAAAGTCAGTGCTGTTGCGCCGCAGTAGCGTCCGATCTCTGCAGAGACCATGGCATACGTCGCGTAATCCGCGCCCCGCCCGCCATGCGACTCTGGCACACAGAGTCCCAGCAGATTTGCGTCTCGCAAATCGGCGTAATTGGCGAATGGAAACTTGGCTTCCCTGTCCAATTCGGCTGCGCGCGGTACAAATTTCTCGGACCCGAGGCGTCTGGCGATCGCCATCAATTCAGCTTGCTTTGGGGTCAAGGGGAAGTCATCGCCACAAATGGGCATGTGTTGCTCACTCATCTTTCAATTTTTCCTCTAAGAAATTCAGGACAATTTGCGCCAATTGCTCTGGTTGCTCGAACGGCAGCAGATGATTCGCGCCGGGCAAGCAAACGTAGGATGCGGTTGAGATTTTTTCTGACATGCGCGACATCACTTGAGGTGGCGCGGTGACGTCCAACTCTGCCGCGAGACAAAGGGTTGGAATTGTGATTCGGTTCAAAGCGCCTCGCTGGTCGAACAGCACGAGTGCATTCAGTGCGTCGCGATAGGCCTCGGGCGCAATCGACCCCATAGAATCCACGGCAGCTTGTCGAACCTCACTGCTGGCCAAAGGTGTCAGCATTGAGGGCACGAGCTTTTGTGCGATTTGCAACAAGGTTTCACCGCGTTCAAGTGGGGCGAGCCGCTGGCTGAGAAACCGCTGTTGAAACTCACCCGTCCCATTGCCAAACGCGGCGGTTGTGGCGATCAAGACTTGTGCGCGAACGCCAACGCCGCTGTCCGCCATGTACTGTTGTGCGACCATGCCACCCATGCTGTGCCCAATCAACACGGAGCTATTGATGTGGGCTGCTTCGAGCATGTCGCCCAGTGCACGGGCCAAATGCGCGAAGTCATAGGGCTTCACGGAGGGGCTATCACCGTAGCCAGGCATGTCCCAAGCCAAACAGTGCCAACCGTTTGATGCGCATCGCTGCATGACCCCGTCCCAGCCGCTCGCGCGTCCGCCAATCCCGTGTAGAAACACCAAGCTGGGCTTGCCCGCAACTTTTTTGCCGATCTCGAGATATCGGGGCGCGACGGCAGGCGTGCTCATGGCTTGGGCTCGAGCAAATCCCAGCACACTTCACCGCCTTGGACCACGGCAGTTGAATCCAGAGTGATGGTGCACCCACGCATGGGCAAATCGAAGTGTCCCAGCGTGTGTCGCCCGGCCACTTCGTTGGCGCCTGTTGAGTAGAGGAAATTGCCTGCAAACGCGCGAAGCTCTGTCCCGTTGCAGTCGCGCTTGTCATAAAACGCCATGGCATCCCAACGCGCGGCTGGGTTGAGCCCGAAACCGACATGCGACGTTGCATAACAGGCGCGGTGTCCCTCGAGGTCTTCCCAGGCCTTCCAATAAGACCGCATCATTTGGGCGTCTGTGCCAGAGCCTTCGATATCGACAACGCTGTCGTTTTCGATGTGCAACACAACAGCCGTGTTCAGGTAACTCTTGAAGGTCAGGTTCACATCGCCCGGAGCCATCACGATTCGCCCGTTGACGCATCCCGCGGCAGGGAAAGCCAAAGCCAAGCCGCCGGGCCAGTGCGACACCATGCCTGGCTTGTTCGCATAGCCCCACACACCGCCCACCACCGCCTGCGCAAGATCGATGCGCAAATCGGTCCCGTGAGGCGAACTGACGTGCATGTGTCGGCTGGACTTGACCATCTTCATGGCAAGTCGCACTTGGCCCTCGGTCCCTTTGGCCGCCACCGTTCGCTCCAATATCTCCGGGTGCTCGTTGGAGATCATCAGTAGGCGGGGACGATTCTCCCCAACCCCTTTCATGATTTTGGGCAATTCAGGCGCGTGCAGCAGACCTTCCACGGTGCAATCGGCAATGAACTGCGCATGCGCCAATGCTTGAATGACGGCGTCTAGTCCCTGAATCGCATCGCTGGCGCCAGTTGAGCGCACCGGGATGGCGTTTTTGATGGGAGGCGTCGTGAGATTCAACTCGACCACATGGGCACCCAATCGCTCTAATGCGAGGCGGGCCAACTCGACGTTGACTCTGCGAGATTGGGTTTCACTGAGAATGATGGCGGTTTCGCCCGGCTGTACCTGGCATTGGTGAAACGTTTCACAAAATGACTCAATCCATTTGTGTTCGATGCGCTCAATCAGCATGATCCACCATCCTCGGCAAACTTTGTAAAGCCCGATCCTTGGCGCAGAACCCACTCGTCTTTCGCTGTGTTTTGTGTTTGCGCTTGGATCGATTTAGACTCAGTTTATATGAAAATTCATATAAATTGCTTGTATTTTTTAGCCGCCACTTGCCGAGCAGCGTTGATGGGCACGGTGCCAAGTGGGATCGTGCTTGTCCCCTTTCTTTTGTGAGTTTCAGATGGCCAAACCACCCTCAGTCCGCGATCAGCCGACAGCCACCCTTGAGTCAGGCGCAGCAAGCGCCCCCTTTGTCGACGGCTACTTGGCGTACCTGCTCGCGAGGGCCAGCCACCAGATCTCGACCGAGTTTCATGAGGAGATCAAGGCGGCAGGCCTCAGCGTCATGGAGTGGCGCGTCCTCGCTAGCTTGACCAACAGCCCCGCGTTGACGATTGGTGAGCTCTGTGATCGCTGCCTATCTCAACAACCCACGGTGACCAAACTCATTGCGCGCATGAGGCAGCGCGGTTGGGTCACTCGCACCGATGGTCGCCAGGACCGACGCCAGACCTTTGTGGAGTTGACGCCAGATGGCCGCGCGGTTGCCGCGCCATTGCTTGAGCTCGCGCGTGGGCACGAGCATCGCGTGCTGTCCGGGATCTCCAAATCCTCTCAAGCCAGACTCAAGGCGTTGCTCAGAGAGCTGATCTGTTGAGTTGCTGTTGATAGGCTTTGAGCCTGAATACCCCAGGCCCGTTCCAACCAACCGTGGCCGCTGATTCCGCTCGCCACGAGGCAAGGCGCATC
>JALQVJ010000307.1 GCA_023260355.1 Burkholderiaceae bacterium
CGAGTTCATCGCGGCCATGCCCCATTACGAGCGCAACACCGTCGAGACCGCCCGCCTGGCTGTGGCCGCACGCCAGCACCTGTTTGCCTGGGCGCAGGAAGAAGGCATCGACTTCGATCTGAAGAAAGAAGGCATCTTGCACATCTACCGCGACAAGAAAGGCTTTGACCACGCCGGTCGCGTCTCGCAAATGTTGGCCAAAGGCGGCTTGCCCCGCCGCGCTGTCACGCCCGAAGAAATGAAAGCCATCGAGCCCACCCTGGCAGGCACCTACTACGGCGGCTATTTCACCGAAAGCGATTCAACCGGTGACATCCACAAGTTCACCAACGGCCTGGCCGCAGCGGCTGAGCGCCTGGGCGTGAACACCTTGTACGGTCAGGACGTGAAGTCGGTGCGCAGCGATGGCCAGCAAGCCGTCATCACCGTCGCAGGCGATGAAGGCAGCGTTGTGCACACCTTCGACGGCATGGTGGTGTGTGCGGGCGTGGCCAGCCGCGACTTCGCTTCGCAACTGGGTGACCGCGTCAACATCTACCCCGTCAAAGGTTATTCGATCACCGTCAACCTGAACGACGAGCAGAGCCAGGCAGGGGCCCCCAATGTGAGCTTGCTCGACGACGAGACCAAGCTGGTGACCAGCCGGCTCGGCGTGGACCGCTTCCGCATCGCCGGCACGGCAGAATTCAACGGCTGCAACAAGGACATCCGGGCTGACCGCATCAAGCCCCTGGTCGACTGGGTCCACCAGTGCTTCCCGGGCGTGAGCACGCGCCAGGTCGTGCCGTGGGCGGGCCTGCGTCCCATGACGCCGAGCATGATGCCCAAGGTCGGCCCCGGTCGCCACGCCAACGTGTTCTACAACACTGGCCATGGCCACTTGGGTTGGACCTTGTCGGCTGCGACGGCGGACAGCGTCGCCAGCATGATGGTCTGAAGCCGGCAGCGCCAAAGACCAGCAGTCCAACCCCACGGCAGATGGGGTTGGGCGCATCGTGGCTTGGCGGGCGATGGTGGCAAACTTCGGGGTTCACGCGGCCCCACCGCTTGCCTCAAGGGCAGCGCCCTGGTCGCCACCGCCCTGCCCCTCATGCGCCCCTCTCTGCCACCCCCACACACTGCCTCTGCACAATTGGACGACCATGCCCGTTGGCGGCATGCCGCTGGCCCATGGCTGGCTTGGCCTCGTGCGACACCACCGATGAGACCTGGGTCATGAGTGTGCAAGTGGTTTGGTTCAAGCGCGATTTGCGCGCCTTCGATCACGCACCACTGGCGCGTGCCGCAGCAGCAGGCCCTGTGCTCTGTCTGTACGTGCTCGAGCCAGACTTGTGGCGGCAGCCCGATGCCGCACGCCAGCATTTGCACTTCACGCTAGAGTGCCTGCGCGACCTCTACGCCGACCTCAAGGCACGCGGTCTCAAGCTGCAAATACGCGTCGGCGACGCGGTCACCGTCCTGCAAGACATCCACGCCACACACACCATTGCTGGTCTGCACAGCCACGAAGAGACAGGCAATGGCTGGACGTATCAACGCGACTTGGCGGTCGGCGCTTGGTGCCGCAGCCAAGACATCCCTTGGCAAGAAACGCCGCAGTTTGGCGTCGTGCGCCGATTGAAGCATCGCGCACTGTGGCAGCCGGCGTGGAACGATTTGATGGCCCAAGCCTTTGCCCCCTCGCTGCAACTTGGCGGCGCCATTGACGCCGCACCCGATTGGGTGCAGCCCCGTTTGCCCAGCGCCGACGAGTTGGGCTTGCCTCTGCATGAGCCGCAAGAGCGCCAGCGTGGCGGGCGCAGCCAAGCCTTGCAAGTGCTCGCCGATTTCCTCGACGAACGCAGCCGCCAGTACCGGGGTGGCATATCGTCACCGCTCACGGCCCCCGAGGCCTGCTCACGCCTTTCCCCTTACCTGGCGATGGGGTGCATCAGCATGCGCGAAGTCGTACAAAGCACCCGAGCACGCGCGCAAGACTCAGACATCAGCGCCCATCAACGCAAAGGCCTGCACGCGTTCAACAGCCGCTTGTATTGGCACTGCCACTTCATCCAAAAGTTGGAGAGCGAGCCCGACATCGAATGGCGCAACATGCACCGAGGCTATGACGACTTGAGAGAGCCCGACTTCAACCCAGCGCACTTGGAGGCCATGCAAGCGGGCCGCACCGGTTGGCCGTTGGTGGACGCCTGCGTCCATATGCTGCATGCAACGGGCTGGCTCAACTTTCGCATGCGCGCGATGCTGGTCTCGGTCGCTGCCTACCCCCTGTGGCTGCACTGGCGGCCAGTGGGTGAATGGTTGGCACGCGAGTTTTTGGATTACGAGCCCGGTATCCACTGGAGCCAACTGCAGATGCAGTCGGGCACCACAGGCATCAACACCACCCGGGTCTACAACCCCATCAAGCAGGCACAAGACCAGGACCCGCACGGGCACTTTGTCCGCCGCTGGATTCCAGCGATGCGGCGCGTGCCCGACACGTGGTTGTTCGAACCATGGCGCATGCCGGAAACCGTGCAAGCCCAATGTGGCGTGGTCGTCGGACGCGACATCCCCATGCCATTGGTCGATCTCGAGGCTGCCATCCGCGCCAACAAACAACGCCTGCACGCCCGCCGCAAACAGCCCGCTGTGCGGGCTGCCACAGCGGAGGTCGTAGAGAAACATGCCTCGCGCAAAACCACTGGGCGCCGCGGCTCAGGCGCTGGTCGCCACACGCCACGGCAACGGACTGCGGCCAGCGACGGGGTTCAGTTCTCGTTGCTGGATGACATGGACGCCCAATGACTCGCCTGTGATGCCTCGCCAATCCGCTCTCACCGCCACCCCTTCCCGTGCACAGACTGTGCCCCAGTCCGCACCTAGCCGAATCCACCGCCGCTCACCATGACCGCTTCTGCAGATGCCAGCCCCCACACCACCATTCAAGCAGTGAACCAAGGCTGCGTGGTGGTTTGGTTTCGCCGCGACTGGCGATTGGATGACAACCCAGCGCTGCAACAAGCCATTGCAGAGGCACAGCGCTTGAACGTCCCCTTGTTGCCCGTGATCTGCAGTCTGCCGGCGGCGGTGTCCTCCCGCCACGGCGACATACCACGCGGCGCCTCGGTCACGGCCTGGGTGGAGCAAGCGCAACGCGCATTGGCAGACGGTTTACAAGCACTCGAATCAGGCCTGTGGCGCGTGGCCAATGTCGCCGAATTGATTGACCTGATGCAAGCAGCGAAAGCGCTCCAGGTGTTCGCCGAAGACATCGCCTTGCCGTATGAGCAAGCGGAGCAAGCGCAAGTG
>JALQVJ010000325.1 GCA_023260355.1 Burkholderiaceae bacterium
GCCAGCGCGTTGCTGCGCTGGCGCTGCTCAAGCCTTGCGCTGGGGTGGGTTGCCCAGCAGGGGCGGGGGCGATGCTCTGAGCACTTGGCGCCAAATCCAACAGCTGCGCGCGGGCTTGCAAATAACCAGGGGTCAGCAAACTGGACCACTGACCCGCCGGCGGCTGCACATAGTCGGGATCTGCCACATACAAGGCGCGGTCAGCGAACGCCAGGCGCGATGCCTCCAGATAGGCATGTAACCAGTCGCTTGACAGCGTGTTGAACGAAGGCATCCACTCGCGCCTACTGGATGCCGCTTGCAACATCCCCAAAATTTGCCCCACCGCCAGCGCACCCGAGCTGGGTGGACCCATGCCACATACCTGCCAAGTGGCGCGTGCCGATGGGTGTTCAAAACAGATCGGGGGCCGCGCCACCGACTGGTATTGCGCCAAGTCTTGCTCACTCAGCAGCCCAGGGTTGGTTGCGTGTCCTTGCACCTTGGCCACGATGGCCTTTGCCACTTCACCGCTGTAAAAGCCGCGGGGGCCTTGTTCGGCCAACCGCCGCAAGGTGTCGGCATACATGGGATTGCGCAGCCGGTGCCCAACGGGCCACACCGCACCCGCCACATCAAAAAAGTAGGCGCGTGCCTGCGGGTCTCGCTGCAGGTCTTTGTTGGTGCTCAACAGCGCATGCAAGCGAGGGCTCACCGGAAATCCAGCCTCAGCAAGGGCAATCGCAGGCTTGGCGAGGTCGCCCCAAGGCAAGCAACCATGGACTTGGTGCGCCTGCGCCAGCATCTTGACCAAGCCGGGCGTGCCGACTGCGCGCCCACCCACGACGGCTTCTCTGAAGCCCATAGGTTGGCCATCGCTTTTGAGAAACAAGGTCTCGTTTGCAGCGGCTGGCGCCGTCTCACGCCCGTCAAACGTTTCGACCGATTGCTGATTCGCGTGCACGAGAAACCCACCGCCACCCAGGCCACTTGACTGCGGCTCGACCAAACCGAGTACCCACTGTGCAGCGATCGCCGCGTCGATTGCACAACCACCCGCTTGAAGCATTTGCCAACCCGCCTCCGTGGCGAGCGAGTTGGCCGTGGCGATCGCTGGCGCCTGACCTCGCCACGCGGCCTTGGTCAGTACGCCACTGGCGGCCTCGGGTTGGGCGCGCGCATCCGATGGTGTCGCTGAGTCCGCAGCAGTCCCCGAGGCTGTCTGTGCCTGCAACGGCGCGGCCAGCGCCAAGCACATTGAGCCAGCCAAACAAGACATCCAAATCCGCTTCAACTCGGTGCGCATACGCAATCTCTCCATGGGCGCCGCCCAGTCGGCGGCCGTGACCCATGATAAAGACCTGTCTGGCGACTAGCCAAAAAAAAACCGCGGCTTGCACCGCGGTCTTTCATCCCCGAGTTGGGCTTACTTGCTGGCTTCAGCAGGCTTTGCGTCTGCAGCAGGGGCGGCCTGTGCGGCTGCGGGTTGCGCTTGTTCAGCAGGTGCAGCTGCAGGAGCAGCAGCTTCTGCTGCAGGTGCTGGTGCGGGAGCAGCAGCGGTCTCTGCATTTTGCTTCTGGCCGCAGGCACTCAACACCACTGCCAACACCAAAGAGCTCAACACAAAAGTTTTTTTCATGATTCATCCATAGACAAAAAGAGGCAACGTTCGCACGCCAGCGCAGGCCTCATATGCGCCGAAGTGAGCCAAGCTCTTCGCTGCAAAGGGACCGAGATTGTCTCGACGCCGTTTCAGGAACACCTTGAGCCGGGCGGGATCATAGGGTTATTACGGATCGCCTGCTTATGCCCAATCAAGATCTTTAAATCATAAAAATATCGGAGTTCGGATGCCAAAAGCATATGGGCTGCAAGCGCCTCGAACATCGTCTTTTTCTATTTGCGCTACCGCTTGATCTGGTCTCATCTGATCAAGTGAAACAAGGCCAAATATGGCTTCGATGCGAGATTCTTCAAGCAAGACCCTTAGAGACAAGGCCGCAATGTGTCAGTCATCTATTCATCGGCTATTCGCGAATAAATTGCGTCCCAATGCCAGTTCGAGCGGCTCCGGCTTCTATGGCTGGTCGGCTCCCGTAGCTGGAGCGAACACCAACGTAGCAACCGGTTCCATGTTCCACCTGACCGGCACCACCATCATGAAAACCCT
>JALQVJ010000441.1 GCA_023260355.1 Burkholderiaceae bacterium
AACGCTGACCGCCTGACAGGATGTGCGCCGCGCCTACCGGTTCGCGGATGAGGCGCACCTCGGGCAAATGCGAAAAAATGGCGACCCCTACATCACCCACCCGATCGCTGTCGCTGGTTTGTGCGCTGAATGGAAGCTCGACGCCCAAGCCCTCATGGCGGCCCTGATGCACGACGTCCTGGAAGACTGCGGCATCACAAAAATCGAAATGGCAGAAAAGTTCGGCCTCACAGTAGCGGACTTGGTGGACGGATTGACCAAGCTCGACAAACTCGAGTTCACCTCTAGAGAGCACACGCAGGCGGAGTCGTTCCGCAAAATGCTTTTGGCGATGGCCAAAGACGTCCGGGTGATGTTGATCAAACTTGCCGATCGCAGCCACAACATGCGCACCATGGGTGACATGCCGCGCAGCAAATGGGGACGAATCTCACGCGAAACCCTCGAAATTTATGCACCGATCGCGTATCGACTGGGCCTCAACCAAACCTACCATGAGCTGCAAGATTTGGCTTTTCGATTCGCCAACCCATGGCGCTACGAGACGCTGAGCAAGGCCATCAATAAAGCCCGACGCAGGCGCATTGACCTCGTCGACAAGGTCAAAGGTGAAATCACCGAAGCGTTGACAGCGCACGGCCTCAGCGCGCGCATCATTGGACGAGAGAAGCCGCTCTATTCGGTCTACAAGAAGATGCTTGAGAAGCACCTCACGTTCTCTCAAGTCAATGATTTGTACGGGTTCAGGGTTGTCTTGCCGCGCTTGATTGACTGCTACACAGCGCTGGGCGTGATGCACCACCTCTACAAGCCTGTGCCTGGTCGTTGCAAAGACTACATTGCAATCCCCAAGGCGAACGGCTACCAGTCACTGCACACGACGCTAGTGGGGCCGGTGGGCATCAACATCGAAGTCCAAATGCGCACCGAGCCGATGGACTTGGTCGCAGAGTCAGGCGTTGCCGCGCACTGGCTCTACAAGACGCACGAAGACACAGAGGCCTCCAAAGAGCATCTCAGCGCCAAGTGGTTGCAGTCGCTTTTGGATATCCAAGACGAAACGCGTGATGCGGCTGAGTTTTGGGACCACATTCGGGTTGATCTGTTCCCCGATGCTGTCTACGTTTTCACGCCCAAGGGCAAGATCTTGTCGCTTCCGCGCGGCGCTACTTTGGTTGACTTCGCATACGCGATCCACAGCGATATCGGAGACCGCGCGATTGCAGCGACCATCAACGGCGAAGCCGCGGCATTGCGCACTGAAGTGAAGAACGGCGATGTTGTTCAGATCATCACGTCAGAGGCCTCGACACCGAATCCCGCCTGGATCAATTTCGTCAAAACCGGCCGCGCACGCTCTGCGATTCGAAACCACTTGAAGCAGATGGCGCAGGATGACACGCGCTTGCTGGGTGAAAAAATGCTGCGCCAATCATTGCGCGCAGAAGGCTACACACAAGTGCCGCCCAACAACGAGGCCTATGCTGAGTTTTGGGACAAATTGCTGCGATTCACTGGCAACAAATCGATCGATGATTTGATGATCGACATTGGGGTCGGACGCCGCTTCGCCGGCATGGTTGCCAAGAAAATGGGCGGCATGCTCGGCGATGACATGGGGCACACCCCCGATATGCTACTGATTTCAACCGAGCGGTTCCTCCAGGGTGAGGACGACAACCCGGCCCAAGGTGTGTTGACACTCGATGGCAGCGAGGGCAGCTCGGTTCAATACAGCGTGTGCTGCTCGCCGATTCCCGGCGATGCGATTGTCGGTTACCTAGGGCGCGGCGAGCACCTCGTGGTGCACACCGACGACTGTTCATCGGTGCGCAAGTTGATGGACCGCGACCACGAGCGCTTCATGAGCGTGGGTTGGGCCGAGGAGCAACAGCGCTTGTTTGACGCACGTATTTTGATCATCGCTGAAAACGTCAAAGGAACACTGGCCCGCATCACAGCCACGATTGGCAATGCCGAGGCCGATATCGTCCACATTGACATGGGCAATGACCGTGACCACGTATCGCTGCGCCTGACTGTCGGTGTGCGCGATCGCGTTCACTTGGCGCAACTGCTGCGCGCCCTCAAGCGCACACCTCGCGTCCTCAAGAGCCAGCGCATCAAACCCAAGCAACAGGGCTGACCATTGCCGCGCCTCCGACGAGGGCTGAGCTCAGCTGCTTAAAGAACTCGGGTAGGACACACTCAAAACCTCGACCCACTGCCAGCCGTCTGGCACTTGAAGCCTGACTTCATCCCCGATCCGACTGCCAAGCAATGCCTTCGCAATAGGCGAAACCCACGAGACTTGGTGCTGCAACGGGTCAACTTCATCGATACCCAAGATGGTCACCGTGGTCTGCGCGCCATCCTCGCGGATGTATGTCACCGTGGCGCCAAAGAAAACCTGGTCGCTCCCGAAATGCACACTGGAGTCCACCACTTCCGCGATTTCCAAACGCTTGGTCAAAAAACGGATGCGCCGATCGATTTCACGCAGTCGCTTTTTGCCGTACAAGTAGTCGCCATTCTCAGAGCGGTCGCCATTTTTGGCAGCCCATGAAACAGCCTCGACGACTTTGGGGCGTTCGACATCCATCAACTCAAGCAACTCGTTGCGCAAGCGCGCATAGCCATCGGGAGACAAATAGTTCTTACCAGAGTGAGC
>JALQVJ010000444.1 GCA_023260355.1 Burkholderiaceae bacterium
CTCAACTTTTTTTCAACTTGCGTCTCGCCACAAATAGGACAGCTCAGCTGACCTTGACGGTGCTGAGCCAAGTAGTCTTCCTCGCTGCCAAACCAGCCCTCAAAGACGTGCGCATGGGCGCATTGAAGATCCAAGACTTTCATGGCTGAATTATCGCCATTCAGGCTGCCATTTGCCCGACTGCCAGCGTTCAAGCCACCACAAGCCGGCCAAGGTTTTGCTGTCTGTGATGACGCCTTGTTGCGCCAGTTGCATCAATTCTTCGACACCTGCGGCGCACAGCTCCAAAAGCTCTCCCTCGTCGAGATCATTGGCGCCTGCGGTCAAATCCGTGGCAAGCCACATATCAATGCGCTCATCCGAGTAAGCTGCCGCCAAGGCAACCCGACCCGCATAGGCCCAGCGCCCAGCGGTGAAACCGGTCTCCTCGCGCAGCTCCCTTTGTGCAGTGGCGAACCGTTCTTCGCCCGCGTCCACCTTGCCGGCGGGAAATTCGATGATGGTTTCAGCCAGCGGGTAACGGTGCTGAATTTCGACCAATACCCGGCCGTCGGGCAATACTGGGATGACCATGGCGGCGCCGGGATGAAGAATCATCTCGCGCGTCGCGGTCATATTCCCAGCCAAGTCCACCGTGTCTTTCACGACATGCAGGAGGTTGCCGCGGTAGATCTCTTCGCGGCGCACCGCCGTCTCTTGCAGGTGACTCAAATCGGATCGCCAGACATCCGCCAGGCTTGGAATATCGGGCATGAAACGCTCAATGGTGGCGGCGCCACAAGTACCGATAGACGAACCCGGGAAACGCCAGCGTCATAAACAAAAACGCAGTGGTCGCATAAAACTCCCAGCGCTGGGGGTAAATTTGACCAGCCGAGTGCTCCATGGCAAGCGCTATGCCGCCCACCAAAAAGTATGCAAATATCAACTCAAGCAAGCGCCAAGCCATCGACTTTTCAGCACGCCGCACCACCACAAACAAGCGATTGGTGACAAACGGCCAATTGGCAGCGATGGCCGCCAGCAGCAGTACCAGGCCGACTTGTTGACTCAGGTCCATGGCTTATCGCTTCGATTAGGCGATGACGCGAGCGATGGCCTGGGCGCACAGCGCCATCAAGCCCCCGGGCAACAAGCCCAGCGCCAACATCAAAAGCACATTCAGAGAGAGCACACGCTGCACACCAGCGGGGGCATTGATCGGGTCGGGCGTCGCGGCTGCGTCGAAGTACATGACTTTGATCAAGCGCAAGTAAGGGAACGCGCCAATCAATGACAGCAAGACGGCTACCACAGCAACCCACAACAGCAATTCACTGCCAGACGCCAGCAGCGACTGCAGCACTGCGAGTTTGGCGTAGAAGCCAACCAATGGAGGCACACCCGCCAGCGAGAACATACACGCGGCCATGATGCCCGCCAGCAGCGGGCTGCGGTGGTTCAGGCCAGACAAGTCTTGGATTTGATCCGCTTCGAAACCCTGTCGACTCATCACCAACATCACACCAAATGTGGCCAGCGTGGTCAACACGTAGGTCACGACATAGAACATGGTGGCGCTGTAGGCGTTCTCCGCGTTGCTGATGTCTTGTCCCAGGACGCCTCCAGCCAGACCGAGCAGCACAAAACCCATCTGGGAAATGGTCGAAAACGCCAACATGCGCTTGAAACTGGTCTGCATGATCGCCGCCAGGTTGCCCACAATCAAGGACGCAACTGCCAGCACCGTCACCATTTGTTGCCAGTCAGTTGACACGGGCAACATCCCCTCAACCAACAAGCGCATGACAATCGCAAACGCAGCCAGCTTGGGCGCACCGGCGATCAACAATGTCACCGAGGTCGGTGCACCGTCATAGACATCGGGGACCCAGGAGTGGAATGGCGCTGCACCCAATTTGAAGGCCAGCCCGGCGACAATAAAGACAACCCCCAATGCCAAGACGCGGTGGTCTACCTCAGTGCGACCGAGTCGAGCAGCCACTTCGGCCAGATCCAGAGAGCCAGTCGCGCCGTAAAGCATCGACATGCCGTACAGCATGAAGCCGCTGGCCATCGCGCCCAACACAAAGTACTTCATGGCAGCCTCTGTGGCGCGTGTGTGGTCGCGGCGCAAAGCCACCATCGCATAGCTCGATAGGGTCAACAACTCCAAGCCCAAATACAGCACCAAGAAGTTGTGTCCGCCAATCATGACAAACATGCCCAGCAGCGCGAACAGTGCCAAGGTGTACATCTCGCCGCCGCGAAGCATATCGCGCGACTGTGAATACTGGCGTCCATAGATCAGGGTCAGCATCACGGCCAATGCCGCAAAACACTTGAGCCAGTTGCCCATAGGGTCAGACACGACCATGGTGCCAAACCCATAGATCACTTCACCTTGCGTGGCGTACAAGGCTTGAATCGCAGCAACACCTGCCAGCGTGAGCAATGTCAAGACAAAGGTCAGGGGTCTGGACGTGGCCTTCAAAGAAACGTCAGCCAGCGCGATGACGCAAGTCATCACCAGTAGAAAGATTTCGGGGTACGCAACGACCCAGCTGATTTGATCCATATCTTTCGCTCAGTTCAATTTAGATTTGGCCACGTGTGCCAGCAACTCGGCGACCGAGGGGTTGATGATGTCCGTCATGGGTTTGGGATAGATGCCCATAGCCAGCACTGCGGCAGCCAACAGCACCATGACCGTCATCTCGCGGGCATTGATGTCAGTGAGCTTGGCCACGTGTTCATTGGCAACTGCACCCAAGTAGACGCGCTTGAACATCCACAAGGTATACGCGGCGCCGAAAATCAAAGCAGTTGCTGCGGCCAAACCCAACCAGAAGTTGGCCTTCACGGCGCCCAGAATCACCATCCACTCGCCCACGAAGCCTGCCGTTCCCGGCAGTCCACAATTGGCCATAGAGAACAACAACGCGAACGCTGCAAACTTGGGCATGGTGTTCATGACGCCGCCGTAGGCCGCAATATCGCGCGAGTGCACGCGGTCATACAAGACGCCAATCGACAAGAACATGGCGGCAGAGACAAAGCCGTGAGCGATCATCTGCACCACCGCGCCAGTAACGCCCATCTCGGAGAATATGAAAAACCCGAGCGTGACAAAACCCATGTGCGCAACAGATGAGTAGGCCACCAGTTTTTTCATGTCCGTTTGAACCATGGCGACCAGGCCCACATAAATCACGGCCACCAGCGACAGGGCAATCATCAAGCCAGCCCACTCATGGGACGCATCAGGTGCGATCGGCAACGAGAAGCGCAAGAAGCCATAGGCGCCGAGCTTCAACATGATCGCAGCCAACACCGCTGAGCCGCCCGTGGGCGCCTCCACGTGAACATCGGGCAACCACGTGTGCACCGGCCACATGGGCACCTTGACGGCAAATGCCGCAAAAAATGCAAAGAACAGCAAGGTCTGCTCGGTCGAACCCAGTGGCAAAGCATGCCAAGTGGCCAAGTCAAAGCTGCCACCAGAGACGTTGTACAGGTAGATCAATGCGATCAGCATCAACAGCGAACCCAGCAGCGTATACAAGAAGAACTTGAACGCGGCATAGATCTTGTTGGGGCCGCCCCAAATGCCGATGATCAGATACATCGGGATGAGAGTCGCCTCAAAGAACACATAAAACAACATGCCATCCAAACTGGTGAACACGCCAATCATCAAGCCTGACAGGATCAAAAACGCACCCATGTATTGATGGACGCGCTCGGTGATGACCTCCCACCCAGCAATCACGACAATCACCGTGATGAACGCAGTCAAGACCACCAGCCAAAACGAAATGCCATCCACACCTAGGTGGTAATGCATGTTGAAGCGGCTGATCCAGGTGGCCTTTTCGACGAATTGCATGCCGGCCATGCCAACCTCAAAGCCGCCAAATAAAGGCAACGTCACCAGCAGGCTGACCAAAGATCCAATCAAAGCAACGCGGCGGACCCAAGTCTGGTTGCTGTCACTCCCGAGGGCCAACAGCAGGATTCCGAAAGCGATGGGAACCCAAATAGTGAGGCTCAACAAGCCCATGTTCTCGTACTCCTTATTTCGCCAACCAGACAAACACTGTCAACAGAGCAAATATGCCCAACAGCATCGTCAACGCGTAGTGCGTGATCAAACCGCTCTGCATGCCACGCACCCAAGCCGCCAAGCGCCCAACCAGCTTCCAGCTGGCGTTCACCACACCGGCTTCGATGATGCCCTGGTCACCGACTTTCCATAGGCCAACACCCAGCCCTCGCGCTGCACGCGCGAGAATGTTCTCGTTGATCCAATCCATGTAGTACTTGTTTTCCAAGACCACCACAATTGGACGGAACAATTTCGCCAACGCTGCGGGCAGCGCAGGGTTGATCATGTACATGTACCACGCTGACACAACACCAGCCACCGCGAGAATGAACGGCCATGTGGTCAGGGCGTGCGTCGCCATGGCCAACGGGCCATGGAACATTGCGGAGAGCTCGGCCATTGCGGGGTGTTTGGTTTCGTTCACAACGATGGCGCCATCAAAGAAGCCGCCGTGCAGAATCGGCTCGATCGTGAAGTAGCCGATCAACACAGAAGGAATCGCCAGCAATACCAGGGGCAAAGTCACGACCCAAGGCGACTCGTGGGGTTTGCCATCGCCATGGTGGTCGTGGTGACCATGGTCGTCATGGCCATGGTGCGCATCAGGGTTTTGGTCGTAACGCTCTTTGCCATGAAAGACGATGAAGTAAAGGCGGAAGCTGTAGAAGGCCGTGATGAACACACCCGCCAACACCGCGAAATTCGCAAAACCTGCACCGGGCAACTGGCTGACGTGAACCGCTTCAATGATCGAGTCTTTGGAGTAGAAGCCCGAGAACAACGGCGTGCCGATCAGAGCCAGTGAACCCAGCAGCGACGTGATCCAAGTGATGGGCATGTACTTCTTGACATTGCCCATGTAGCGAATATCTTGGTTGTGATGCAGCCCAATGATCACGGAGCCCGCGGCCAGGAACAACAACGCCTTGAAAAACGCGTGCGTCATCAGGTGAAACACCGCCACTGAATAGGCCGACGCGCCCAGCGCCACAGTCATGTAACCCAACTGTGAAAGCGTGGAGTAGGCGACCACGCGCTTGATGTCATTCTGGATGATGCCCATGAAGCCCATGAACAGCGCGGTGATCGCGCCAATCACCAAAATAAAGTTCAGCGCTGCGTCGCTCAACTCATAAATGGGCGACATGCGTGCCACCATAAAGATGCCTGCCGTCACCATGGTTGCAGCGTGGATCAGGGCTGAGATTGGGGTGGGGCCCTCCATCGAGTCTGGCAGCCAGACATGCAACGGGAACTGCGCTGACTTGCCCATCGCACCGATGAACAAGCAAATACCAATCACAGTGACCAACATCCAGTCTGAGCCTGGGAAGGTCAAAACACTGAGCGCGTCTGCTTGACCGAACACCTCTGTGTAATTGAGTGAGCCGGTGTAGGCGGCAATCAAGCCAATGCCCAAAATGAAGCCGAAGTCACCCACCCGGTTGACCAAGAACGCCTTCATGTTCGCAAAAACCGCCGTAGATCGGGTGTACCAAAAACCGATCAGCAAGTACGACACCACACCGACGGCTTCCCAACCAAAGAACAGCTGCAACAAGTTGTTGCTCATGACGAGCATCAACATCGAGAACGTGAACAGAGAGATGTAAGAGAAGAAGCGGTTGTAACCCTCATCTTCTTGCATGTAGCCGATCGTGTAGATGTGCACCATCAGTGACACAAACGTCACCACGCACATCATCATGGCGCTCAGTGGGTCGATCATGAAACCGACCTCCATCTTCAAGCTGCCAATGACCATCCACTCGTAAATCGTTTCGTTGAAACGCGCACCGTCTTGCACGACTGACATCAAAGTCATCGCCGACAGAATGAATGCAATCGCCACACCCAAAATCGTGACAGAGTGCGCGCCCTTTCGACCGACCAAATTGCCGCCCATCTTGGTGCCAAACACACCGGCAATGACGGAACCGACCAAGGGTGCCAAAGGAATGGCCAGCAGTGTGCTGGCAGACAAAGTGGTGCTCATGCGAATGCTTCTCTCAGAATCAACCCTTGAGCTCGTTGAGCTCTTGCACGTCGATGGTGGACTTGTTGCGGAACAACAAAACCAAAATAGCCAAACCAATGGCCGATTCAGCGGCGGCGACTGTCAAGATGAAGAACACAAACACTTGGCCGTGCATGTCCCCCAAATAGGATGAGAAAGCCACAAAGTTGGTGTTGACCGCCAACAGCATCAACTCGATCGCCATCAAAAGGACGATCAAGTTCTTGCGGTTCATAAAAATACCGACAATCGAGATGGCAAACAGGGCCGCCCCAAGCGTCAAGAAATGTCCCAAGCTGAGCGTCATGATGAGGCCTCCTCTGAGCCGTTCGATGCCATCTTGGGTGGCACCACCGCATCCATCTTGACCACGCGCAGGCGGTCGGCCTTCTTCGCCAAGACCTGTTCAGACGCGTGAATGAACTTGCTGTCCTTGCGCTGACGCAGCGTCAGTGCGATCGCGGAAATGATCGCAACCAGCAACAACACTGCCGCAATCTCGAGTGGGTACAGATACTGGGTATAGAGCAACATGCCAAGCGCCTTGGTGTTAGAGCCCTCCATCACCACGGCCTGGGTCACCTGGCCAAAATCACCATACAAAATCACGCCGATTTCGCCGGCCATCAAGGCACCCAGCAGCGCAGCAAGTGGCAAGTTTTTCCAAAAACCTTGGCGCATGGCATCGACATTGATGTCCAGCATCATGACGACAAACAGGAACAACACCATCACAGCACCGAGGTAGACCAGCACCAAAGTGATGGCCAAAAACTCAGCGCGCAGCAGCATCCAAATCATCGATGCTTGGAAAAACGCCAACATCAAAAACAAGGTGGCGTGCACCGTGTTTCGTGCAGTGATCACGCGAAATGCCGACAACAGCAACACCGCAGAGAAAACATAAAAGAGCCCAGTGATCCAATCCATGATCTCGTCCTTCTGTCCTCAGCGGTATTTGGCATCTGCGGCCTTGGCGGCAGCGATGTCTTTTTCGTAACGGTCACCCACCGCCAGGAGCATGTCTTTGGTGAAGTACAGGTCACCGCGCTCTTCACCGTGGTATTCAAAGATTTGTGTTTCTACGATCGAATCCACAGGGCAGCTTTCCTCACAAAAGCCGCAAAAAATGCATTTGGTCAAATCGATGTCATAGCGCGTCGTGCGGCGCGAACCATCGGTTTGGCGCTCGCCAGCTTCAATGGTGATCGCCATCGCGGGGCACACGGCCTCACACAACTTACAGGCGATGCAGCGCTCTTCACCGTTCTCGTAGCGGCGCAACGCATGCAGCCCTCGGAATCGGGGGGACAACGGCGTCTTTTCCTCTGGGTACTGGATCGTGACCTTGCGGGCGAACAAATACCGGCCGGTCAGCGCCATGCCCTTGATCAACTCCAAGAGCATGAAGCTCGAGAAGAAATCGCGCAGCGAGAACGCAGCCTTAGACGAGGCAGAGTTTGATGAATGAATCACAGCGGACATGTCGGCTTAATTCCAAATATTGAAGGGCGTCTGCATCCACAGACCCACAACCAACAACCACACCAGGGTCACTGGGATGAAAATCTTCCAGCCCAAGCGCATGATTTGGTCATAGCGGTATCGGGGGAAAGTCGCACGCACCCAAATAAACATGGAGACCATCAAGAACGTCTTGATGCCCAACCAAATCCAACCTGGGATCCAGTTGAACGGCGCGAAATCAAAGGGAGGCAACCAGCCGCCCAAAAACATCAGGGCAGCCAAAATCGATACCAACCACATGGCGGCGTATTCGGCCAAGAAAAAGATCGCAAAGCCCATGCCCGAATACTCGACCATGTGACCCGCGACGATTTCTGACTCGCCCTCGACCACGTCAAATGGGTGTCGATTGGTTTCGGCCACGCCAGAAATCATGTAGACCACGAAAATCGGGAACAAGGGCAACCAGTTCCATGACAACACGCCTAGTCCGCGATCGCTGAACCAGCCTTGTCCCTGCGAGGCCACCACTTCGCCCAAGTTCATGCTGCCGCTGACCATGATGACCACGACCAAACAGAAGCCCATGGCAATCTCGTAGCTCACCATTTGTGCAGAGGCGCGCAATGCACCCAAAAAGGGGTACTTTGAGTTCGATGCCCAGCCGGCAATGATCACGCCATACACCTCAATGGAGGTGATCGCCATAATCAACAGCAGGCCCGCATTCACATTCGCGATCACGGCTTCGGGACCAAACGGCACTGCCACCCATGCCGCTAGCGCTGGCATGATGGCCATGACAGGGCCCAAACGGAACAAGCCTTTGCTGGCTGCGGTGGGTTGAATCAACTCTTTTGTCAACAGCTTCAACGCATCAGCGATTGGCTGCAACAAGCCAAAGGGCCCGACGCGGTTCGGGCCTAAACGGACCTGCATGAAGCTGAGCAAACGGCGCTCCCACAGCGTGAGGTACGCGACAGCGCCCATCAGCGGCGCCAATACAGCGATGATTTTGACCAAGTTCCAAATCACCGGCCAGGCTGTCGAGGCCCACCAGCTCTCTGCGCTCAGGCCAAGCCCCCAATTAAAGATGGCGTCGATCATGCGAGGACCTCCTGGCGCGCATCAGCTGTTTGTTGTAGCGCGGGTGCGCGGCGCACGATCGCATCGAGTTGATAAATGCTGGCAACTCGAGGCGTGTGATCAACCGTCTCCAACTGGATCGCAGCGCTAGTGGCATTAGACAGGCCAGTGACCACCTCGCCGGAGGTCACACCTGCTGCAGCCAACACATCTTGTGATGAATCGTGGCTCAT
>JALQVJ010000446.1 GCA_023260355.1 Burkholderiaceae bacterium
CCAGGCCCCACCAATTTTGCGGCCATGCCATGACATGCCGTGCAAGAGTTGGCGCCCAGCAGCTTTTTCGCAGCCGCCTCGTCCAGGCCGCCTCCGGCCGGTGCTTTAGGCGCGGCAGCGATTGTATTTTTCGCGCCTGCAGCGATCTTGCGGGCTTCGTCCAGCGACTTGGGCGCTGGCTCATCGGTGTTGGCACCACGCACGGGCCCAACCACGCGGTTTTGCGCCTGGATATTGCCGTGTGCATCGCGCGCGAAATCTGGCAGGCTCGAAGTGATTTTGACTTCGGTCGGGCAGTCTTTCATGCACGCCGTGTTGATCACATCTGGCTTGCCATCCACGCGCCACAAGCCTTCTTGCATCACCATGCCGTTGCGATTGGGCATGCGCTTTTGCACTTCTTTGATGCTGTCTTGATTCAATTCGAAGTCCGAATCGATGATTTCAGCCAGGTTCAGCAAGTAGGCCAAGACTGAATAGACCTCATCGGTCGACAGCGTTTTAGGCGCGTTCCAAGGCATGGCGCGATTGATGTAGTCCCACAGCGTTGAAACGGTGGCTACTTTCATGATGGTGGTGCGCTGAGGGAAGTTTTGTCCCGGCAACAAGTTCTTCACATGTCCGGTTTTTATGTCTTCCGCTGTTGTCCCACCAATGATTGGGGTGAACACTTCATTGGACTCGCCGAATACGCCGTGGCAAGAGGCGCACTTGCCTTCCCAAATTTCAGCACCGGCGTCGACCGTGCCCTTTCCAGCAGGCAGGCCTTTGAAGTCTGGGCGCACATCGATGTCCCAAGCCTTGACCTCCGCCGGTGTCGCGTCGCGGCCAATATTGGCCCAAGGCGCGGAGGCAGACATGGCGGCGGAACTGGCAACCAACAATGCAGCTGCACTCAATACATGTCGAATCATTTGTTTCATCAGTACACCTGCACGTTGGAGACTTCGCCGTTCTCGGAGACTTTCCAAGATTGAATGGCGTTGTTGTGATAGATGGAGCGCGTGCCACGCACAGCACGCAACTGATTGATCTTGGGTTGCACGTAACCAGTGCTGTCGATCGCTCGACTTTGCAAAATGGCAGGCTTGCCGTCCCACACCCAGTCGATGTTGAAACGGGTCAGGGCCTTGGACAGCACAGGGCTTTCCAAGCGTGCAGTACGCCAGTTGCGGCCGCCATCTACGGACACATCCACGCGCTTGATGGCACCACGGCCCGACCATGCCAAGCCAGAGATGTTGTAGTAACCCTTGTCCAGCAAAGTCTGACTGCCGGAGGGCGTGGTGATCACGCTCTTGCACTCTTGGATCGAGGTGTACTGGCGATGCTGACCATCGGGCAACAAGTCGATGTAGTGCACAGCCTCGTCTTTGGTCGCGTAACGCTGATCACCCACTTCGATGCGGCGCAAGTACTTGACCCAACTCACACCTTGCACACCCGGAACCACCAAGCGCAGTGGGTAGCCATTCTCAGGGCGAAGCATTTCGCCATTCATGGCCCAAGCAACCATCACGTCGTCCATCGCCCGCTCGATGGGGATGGTTCG
>JALQVJ010000448.1 GCA_023260355.1 Burkholderiaceae bacterium
AATGCGGGCCGAATCAGGGTCCACCCCAACAGCTTTAATAGCTTTCGCGAGAGTGCACTGCCGGCAGGAAAAATAGGCACAGGCGCTTTTGAAATCAAGCGATCTCTCTTTGCACTCTTCCGATCGCGCGGTAGCCAATATCGCGGCGAAATTGTGCGCCTTCCATCTGGATACCAGACAACATTTCGTAAGCCCGAGCCTGCGCTTGAGCCACGTCATTGCCAAGCGCCGTGACACACAAAACGCGGCCGCCATTGCTGGTCAATCGGTCCCCGTCCAGCGTTGTCCCTGCATGGAAGATGACAGCGTCTGCCGCCTCGGCAGGCAAGCCGGTGATGGCATCGCCTTTTCTAGGGGCCATGGGATAGCCATGGGCAGCGACAACCACGCCCAGCGCGACGCGCTCATCCCACTCCAACTCAACGGCATCGAGCCGGCACTCTGTCCCTGCCAACAAAACGGCCACCAAATCAGAACGCAGTCGCATCATGATGGGCTGTGTTTCTGGGTCGCCCATGCGGCAATTGAACTCCAACGTCTTGATATCGCCGTTGGGCGCAATCATCACGCCCGCATACAGAAACCCGGAAAACGGGACCCCGTCCGCCGCCATGCCCTTGAGCGTGGGCAAAATAATCTCTCGCATGATGCGTTCATGCACGGCCGCTGTCACGACCGGCGCTGGCGAGTACGCGCCCATCCCGCCGGTATTGGGGCCTTCATCGCCATCCAACAACCGTTTGTGATCCTGACTGCTGGCCAGAGGCAATGCATGCTCACCGTCACAGAGGCAAATGAAACTGGCCTCTTCCCCCTCAAGGAACGACTCAATCACCACACGCGCACCCTCTGCGTTGTGGGTCACACCCAAGGTGTTGTTCAGCAACATGTCGTCAATGGCCTCATGGGCTTGCAGGACCGTCATCGCGACGACAACGCCTTTGCCAGCGGCCAGGCCATCTGCCTTGATCACAATGGGAGCACCCTTGGCATCAACATAAGCGTGCGCGGCTTTGGCGTCGGTGAAGGTCTCTGACTCTGCCGTGGGGATGCCGTGGCGCAACATGAAGTCTTTGGCATACGCCTTGGAACTTTCCAGCTGCGCGGCCTGCCTGGTAGGGCCAAAGATGCGCAAGCCAGCCGCCTGAAACGCATCCACAACGCCGGCTGCCAGCGGCGCCTCTGGGCCCACGACGGTCAAGTCAATCGCCCACTGCTGCGCCCACTCGACCAATGCATCGATGTCAGTGATAGAAAGGTTCTGGATCACGGGGTCTAGGGCGGTGCCCCCATTGCCGGGCGCAACAAAGACCTGCGACACCCGATTCGACTGCGCCAAACGCCAGGCCAATGCGTGCTCACGTCCCCCTGAGCCAATCACTAATACTTTCATTCTTGTTCAATTTCCGCGTTGTGGAAGACCTCTTGGACGTCATCCAAGTCCTCGAGAACGTCCAATAGCTTTTGCATTTTCATGGCGTCGTCGCCGCTCAGCGCGATCGTGTTGTCCGCCCTCATGGTGACTTCAGCCATTTCGGGTTGCAAGCCCGCTGCCTGAAGCGCGTCGCGCACCGCTTCAAACACCGAGACGTCCGTCAACACCTCAATGGAGCCATCGTCACCAGTCATCACGTCGTCGGCACCGGCTTCCAGGGCCACTTCCATGATGGCATCCTCATTGGCACCAGGCGCAAAGATCATTTGTCCGCAGTGCTTGAACTGGAACGCGACCGAGCCTTCGGTGCCCAGGTTGCCGCCGTGCTTCGAAAACGCGTGGCGCACCTCGGCCACAGTGCGCACCTTGTTGTCTGTCATCGTTTCCACGATGATCGCAGCGCCGGCAATGCCATATCCCTCGTACCGGATTTCCTCGTAGCTCACGCCCTCAAGATTGCCAGTCGCTTTGTCGATGTTGCGCTTGATGGTGTCGGCGGGCATGTTGGCAGCCTTGGCCTTGTCGATCGCCAAGCGCAAACGGGGGTTGGCGTTGATGTCACCGCCACCAGATCTGGCGGCCACCATGATCTCGCGAATCACACGCGTCCACACCTTCCCGCGCTTCTCATCTTGGCGGCCCTTGCGGTGCTGAATATTGGCCCATTTGCTGTGCCCAGCCATAGAAACCTCGTTGAATAAAACCCAGAATGAACGCTTCGCCAAGCCTGCGACCCAGCGCGCGTTGAATAACCCTGAATTGTACTTTTCCCAGGTCGCGAATCCCTGCCAATCCCGGTCATTTTTAACCCACCCCCAACTGGGTCTATTGGTAAAAAAAGCCCGCTAAAAGCGGGCTTTTAAAGTCAAAAGGAGGCAAAAGAGATCAATCAGCCTCTGCAGGCTCCGGCCGGGCTTTGCCTTCTTTCTTGGAGATCGGCGTCACGTCCAGTGTCACCTCACCTTTGTCATCAAGCCCAACATGCAAGCGGCCGCCATCCACGAGACCACCAAACAACAACTCGTCTGCCAATGCCTTGCGAATCGTGTCTTGGATCAAACGCTGCATTGGGCGCGCACCCATCGCCGGGTCGAAGCCTTTCTTGGCCAAATGTTTGCGCAAGTCGTCGCTGAACGTGACTTCGACCCGCTTCTCTGCCAGTTGCTGCTCCAATTGCAGCAAAAACTTGTCAACCACCCGCAGGATGACCGGCTCGTCCAAAGGCTTGAAGCTGACAATCGAATCCAAGCGGTTGCGGAACTCCGGCGTGAATTGGCGTTTGATATCGCCCATTTCATCGCCCTGCTCTCGGGTGTTGGTGAAACCAATCGTCGACTTGTTGAGCGTCTCTGCACCGGCGTTGGTGGTCATGATGATCACCACATTGCGGAAGTCAGCCTTGCGCCCATTGTTGTCGGTCAGCGTGCCGTGGTCCATGACCTGGAGCAGCACGTTGAAGACGTCTGGGTGGGCCTTTTCGATCTCGTCGAGCAGCAACACGCAGTGCGGCTTCTTGGTGATGGCTTCGGTCAGCAAGCCGCCTTGATCAAAGCCGACATAGCCGGGAGGGGCACCGATCAACCGGCTCACAGCGTGGCGCTCCATGTACTCAGACATGTCGAATCGAATCAGCTCGATTCCCATGATGTACGCAAGCTGCTTGGCCGCCTCGGTCTTGCCGACACCCGTTGGGCCGGAGAACAGGAATGCGCCAATCGGTTTGTCGGTCTTGCCCAATCCAGAGCGGCTCATCTTGACGGCCGCAGCCAACACCTCAAGTGCCTTGTCTTGACCAAAAACCACAGACTTCAGGTCGCGCTCGAGGGTCTTGAGCTTGCCGCGGTCGTCTGAAGACACATTGGCGGGCGGAATGCGGGCAATCTTCGCCACGATGTCTTCGATGTCGGTCTTGCTGATCGTTTTTTTGCGCTTCGAAGGCGCCAAGATGCGCTGGGCAGCGCCCGCCTCATCGATGACGTCAATGGCTTTGTCTGGCAATTGGCGGTCATTGATGAATTTCGCCGACAGCTCAGCCGCTGCACGCAACGCACTCAGCGCGTATTTGACTTGGTGGTGGTCTTCGAACCGGGACTTGAGCCCCTTGAGAATATCCACGGTTTGGCTCACCGTTGGCTCAACCACATCCACTTTTTGGAAGCGGCGAGACAGTGCAGCGTCTTTGTCGAAAATACCGCGGTACTCCGTGAACGTGGTGGCACCAATGGTCTTCAACTGGCCGCTGGCAAGCGCTGGTTTCAGCAAGTTGCTCGCATCCAAGGTCCCCCCCGACGCCGCGCCCGCCCCGATCAAGGTGTGGATTTCATCAATGAAGAGCACGGCATTGGGCTTGTCCTTGAGCGCCTTCAAAACGCCTTTCAAGCGCTGCTCGAAGTCACCGCGATATTTGGTTCCAGCCAGCAAGGCGCCCATATCCAACGAGTACACCACCGCGTCGGCCAACACATCGGGCACCGTACCCTGGGTGATGCACCATGCCAATCCTTCAGCAATCGCCGTTTTGCCCACGCCGGCTTCGCCAACGAGCAACGGGTTGTTCTTGCGGCGCCGACACAGAATTTGAATCACACGCTCAACTTCGTACTCGCGCCCGATCAGCGGATCGACTTTGCCCTCGCTCGCCGCTTGGTTCAGGTTGTTGGTGAACTGTTCAAGTGGTGAATTTTTCTCGGCCTTGCCGCCGGTCGACGCTTGTTCGCTGGCTTCAGCTTCCTCACCCGACTCGGACGGCTTGGCCCCTTCTGCGCTCTCGCCTTTGCGGATACCGTGCGCCATGAAATTGACCACGTCCAATCGCGTCACTGCTTGCTGGTGCAAGTAGTACACCGCATGAGAGTCCTTTTCACCAAAAATGGCGACCAAGACATTGGCGCCCGTGACTTCCTTCTTGCCATTCCCAGTGGACTGCACGTGCATGATGGCCCGCTGGATCACGCGCTGGAACCCCAGTGTGGGCTGTGTATCCACGTCGTCCGTGCCAGCGACTTGTGGCGTGTTGTCCGCGATGAACTTGGTCAGACTGGTGCGCAAGTCGTCAATGTTCGCAGCGCACGCTTTGAGCACTTCCGAAGCGCTTGGATTGTCGAGCAGCGCAAGCAGCAAATGTTCGACAGTGATGAACTCGTGGCGCTGCTGCCTGGCCTCCACAAAGGCCATGTGCAAACTCACTTCTAGTTCTTGGGCAATCATAAAAGCTCCTTTGTGTCGCCCACTTGATCGTGGGCCGGATTAACCAGAAGTTGGGGTCGAAAAGTCATGATTCAACAGGCTCTGCTACACACTGTAACGGATGTCCAGACCGCCTCGCGCTGCTCATCACTTGATCAGCTTTCGCGTCGGCGACATCTTTCGAAAATACCCCGCACACACCACGCCCTTCGATGTGAATCTTGAGCATGATTTGTGTGGCCGTTTCTTGGTCCTTGCCAAAAAACTCTTGGATCGCCCAGACCACAAACTCCATCGGGGTGTAGTCGTCGTTCAGCAAGACCACTTGGTACATGGCGGGCGGTTTGGTCCGCTGCGTCAATCGGTCTAAAACCAGCGCATCGTCACCACCGACGTTTGGCGCGCCGGGCGTTGGGGAAAAAGGTGATTTCGGGGTGTCACTCATGGTTGGAGTTATTCTAATCACGGCCAAATCTTCACTTGGCGAATAGGGACTTCCGGTTGGGCAAAAAAAACCCCGCCAGAGCGGGGTTTTGATGGCTACCCAAAGGCAAGCGATCACATGTTCTCGATCATCACCTGACCAAAGCCTGAGCAACTCACCTGCGTTGCACCGTCCATCAAACGGGCGAAGTCATAGGTCACCTTCTTGCTCTGGATTGATTTCTCCATCGAGCTGATGATCAAGTCCGCTGCTTCGACCCAACCCATGTGGCGGAGCATCATTTCGGCGGACAGGATTTCGGAACCCGGGTTCACATAGTCCTTGCCAGCGTACTTTGGCGCCGTGCCATGGGTGGCTTCAAAACAAGCGACGGAGTCTGACAAGTTCGCGCCGGGCGCGATACCGATGCCGCCGACTTGGGCCGCCAACGCGTCAGAGATGTAGTCGCCGTTCAGGTTCAACGTAGCAACGACAGAGTACTCAGCGGGGCGCGTCAGGATCTGCTGCAAGAAAGCGTCAGCAATCACGTCTTTGATGACAATGTCGTTGCCCGTCTTGGGGTTCTTGAATTTGCACCATGGGCCGCCGTCGATCAACTCTGCACCGAACTCGCGTTGGGCCAATGCATAGCCCCAGTCGCGGAAGCCACCCTCGGTGAACTTCATGATGTTGCCCTTGTGAACCAAAGTCACGCTGGGCTTGTCGTTGTCAATCGCGTACTGAATGGCTTTGCGAACCAAACGCTCAGTGCCTTCGATGGAGACAGGCTTGACGCCGATACCTGAGGTCTCGGGGAAGCGAATCTTTGTCACGCCCATTTCCTTGATCAGGAAATCCACCACTTTCTTGGCGCCTTCGGAGCCTGATGCCCACTCCACACCGGCATAGATATCTTCGCTGTTCTCGCGGAAGATCACCATGTTGGTCTTGTGCGGCTCTTTGACGGGTGAAGGCACGCCGTCAAAATACTGGACAGGACGCAAACAAACGTACAGGTCCAACTCTTGGCGCAGCGCGACGTTCAAAGAGCGAATACCACCGCCCACTGGCGTCGTCAAAGGGCCTTTGATGGACACGACGTATTCCTTCAACGCGGCCAACGTCTCTTCGGGCAACCACACGTCAGGGCCATAAATCTGGGTTGACTTTTCACCGGCGTACACCTCCATCCAGTGAATCTTGCGTTTGCCAGCGTAAGCCTTTGCGACTGCAGCATCCACCACTTTGAGCATCACGGGGGTGATGTCAAAACCCGTGCCGTCTCCTTCGATGTAAGGGATGACGGGCTGATCAGGCACATTGAGCGAAAAATCAGCATTGACGGTGATTTTTTGGCCTTCAGAAGGGATTTTGATGTGTTGGTACATGACGCAAAAGGTCTCCAATGAGGACTGAAAACGGCATCACGCGCTCACGCGGAGCGCATCTGGTGCCCTGAAAACGCGATAAATGTGTATCGTGCAACCGCGCATTTTATCGCGGAATATTCTCGCCAAACTGACGCATGTACATACACACATGTGCGCCCTATATTCCGCTTCATGCCGTGCAGGAACAAGGCCCTGGTCCGAATGAGCCACCGGTCCTGTTTGCCGCTCTGTCGCTTCCAAGACTCTGGGCCGACAGCACTGGCCTTGCGCAATAATTCATCCTAGACGGGCCGAGCTTGAGCACGCCGCCTTGGCTCTACGGGCCCATCGACCCGCTGCCTCTGAACGCGATGGATGCCAACAATGACTGATTCACCCTGCCGCCTCTTTGACTGGACCCGCCCAAGAACCCTGTGGTTTGGGGCAGTGACCTGGTGCCTTTTCACCGCCGCCTGGGCCCAACTTCCTCAAACGCAATTGCCGCGGGAGGAACTGCGCATTGGCATGTTCAAAGTTGACGCACAAATCGCGAGCACCCCAAAACAGCGCGAGATCGGCTTGATGCACCGGGACTCGATGGCACCCAACGAGGGCATGTTGTTTGTGTTCGAACAAGCTCAGCCCTACTGCTTTTGGATGAAGAACACTCGCCTGCCTTTGAGCATCGCGTTTATCAACGCGCAAGGCCGAGTCACCAATATCGCCGACATGGCGCCCATGTCAGAAACCAGCCACTGCGCCACAGAGCCCGTGCGGTTCGCGCTCGAGGTGAACAAAGGCTGGTTCAGCCAACACCGCGTGAGCGCCGGCAGCATGATTCGGGGCTCGTTCTGGAGCGGGTGGTGAACGCCACACGAAAAAAAAGCGCCCTTGGGCGCTTTTTTCTTTCGAACACAACTTACGCGAAGTTGCTCTCAGCAAATGACCAATTGACCAAGTTGTTCAAAAACACTTCCACAAACTTAGGACGGGCATTTCGGTAGTCGATGTAGTAAGCGTGCTCCCAAACGTCCACGGTCAGCAATGCCTTGTCATCACCCGTCAAAGGCGTGCCAGCTGGGCCGGTGTTGACGATATCCACTGAGCCGTCGGCTTTCTTCACCAGCCAGGTCCAGCCAGAACCAAAGTTGCCCACAGCGGACTTGGTGAAGGCTTCTTTGAACGCATCGTAGTTGCCCCACTTGGCGTCGATCGCTGCCGCCAACGCGCCAGAGGGTGCGCCACCGCCGTTGGGCTTCATGCAGTTCCAGAAGAACGTGTGATTCCAAATTTGAGCGGCATTGTTGTAGATGCCACCGCTGGACTTCTTCACGATGGACTCAAGATCCATGGACTCAAACTCGGTTCCCTTTTGCAGGTTGTTCAAGTTCGTCACATAAGCAGCGTGGTGTTTGCCGTGGTGAAACTCAAGGGTCTCCTGGCTGTAATGGGGTGCCAATGCGTCGATGGCATAAGGCAGTGCGGGCAAGGTGTGTTCCATGGTGGCTTCCTGTTAAAAATGAAGGTCTGAGCTTGAAAACGTCAGCGGGCCGGTGCCTGCTTCGTCAGCGATTGTAGAAAAGTCCGGCGCCTTGTGTCAGCCTGCAGACCGAATCCGCGTTCAGCGCACGGTCAAACCGACTCGACCATCGGCCAAGGTTGCTGTGATGTTGTCCTGGGATTGAAGGCCATCGACCGAACTCACCACTTGGCCTTGCTCGTTTTGCAAGAGCGCGTACCCACGCTCCAGCACCAATTGAGGGCTCATGCTTTCCAGCCGCACAGCCATGCGCGCCAACCGCTGCTGCTGAGCGCTCATCTGGCGAGCCAGGGATCGCACCCAATTCGCTTGCGCATCATCGATCTGTTTGCGCTGGGAACTGGCGCCCTTGGCCTGCGCACTCTGCAAGGCGTTGCCTACCATGGTGCCGCGGTTGTGGTGAACCTGCCATTGGGCTCGCAAACCCCGCAGGAGCAGCGCCTGGACTTGTTGAATTCTCTGGCGCTGCTGCCCAATGTACGCACTGGGACGCCCAATGCTCACATGCGCGCGATCAAGCCTTTGGCTCTGGCGCTCTTGCCAACGTTGTGCGCCTCTGGCCAGTTCGGTTGCCAAGGATCGCAAGGCTTGCGATTCTTCTTCGAGGCTGTTTGACGCCAACTCCGCCGCCGCTGTGGGCGTCGCCGCCCGCAGGTCACAGACGAAATCGGCGATGGTGAAATCCGTTTCGTGGCCAACGCCGCAAATCACCGGCATGGGCATGCGCGAGAGGCGTTCAGCCAAGCGCTCATCGTTGAAGGCCCACAAGTCCTCCATCGCGCCACCGCCACGCACCAACAGGAGCACTTGGCATTCGCCCAACCGCTGCCAGCGGTCTTGCGCAGTGTCTAGCGCGTCAAGCAATTCAGGCACCGCGCGTTCGCCCTGAACCGAGGCTGGAAAGACCGTCACGGGCACGTGCGGCACCCGGCGTTGGAGTGTGGTCGCCACATCTTTCAGCGCTGCCGCTTGCAACGAGGTGATCACGCCGATGTGTTGCGGGCGCTCGAGGACGGGTTTTTTGCGCGATGGATCAAACAAGCCTGCGCGTTGCAAGCGATCTCTCAGTACCAGGAACTGCTCCATCAACGCGCCCTCGCCCTCCACGCGCATC
>JALQVJ010000059.1 GCA_023260355.1 Burkholderiaceae bacterium
CACCATAGCCGACCTGCAACAGCGGTAAACAGAAACAGCGCGAGCGCTGAAATCACCAACAAGCCGGTCAGGTAGATAAAGTCTTGCGGGTAGAGGACAAGATTGAAGATATAGAAGCGGCGGGCCTCTAAGTCAAAGAGCACGCCTTGGCGCTGGTTCCACTCCAGCCACGGCAAGCCGTAAAAGACAAGTTGTGTCAACCAAACGAACGCCCAGCGCCAACGCGCGAACAAGCCCTGCACCGTGCGGGGGTAGATTTTTTTTTGTGCGGCGTAGAGAGAGATGACTTTCTCTTCCACGTGACCCGCTGGTTTTTCCAATTCAGTCATAGATCACCCAAGCTCATGTGCCCAACGTCTGCAGGGTTTCGTCGACCTTGAGCCGTTGAGCCGCACGGTGCTGCCCAAAGCGCTTTCGGGCAAGGTTGTTTGAAACGCACGAGGCAGCCGGTCGAGCCAGTCATCCAACGAGGCTCACTTGGTCGTGTTTGATAAGCTCCAGACGTAGGCCGAGAGAACTTGGATTTGTCCGTCGGTCAGCTTGTCGCCTTGGGGTGGCATCACGTTCGTCTTGCCGTTTTGAATCATGTTGACGATGTGCTCAGCGCCCCAGCCGTGCAACCAAATGTCATCGGTCAAGTTGGGCGCACCCAGAGCCACATTGCCCTTGCCGTTCATGCCGTGACAGGCCGCGCAGGATACAAATTTTGCTTTGCCAATCGCTGCAGACACAGAGTCATGAGGGCTGCCAGACAAGCTCAAGACATATTGAGCCAGATTTTCGACATCTGCCGCACTGCCCACAGCCGCGGCCATTGGAGGCATCATGCCCGTGCGGCCATTCACGATAGTGGCCTTGATGTAGGCCTCGTCGCCATTGCCGCCCAACCAATCCTTGTCCGTCAAATTGGGGAACGACTTCGAGCCCCTCGCGTCCGATCCATGGCACTGGGCACAGTTGTTCATGAACAGGCGCTCGCCGATACCCATCGCCTTGGCGTCTTTGGCAATATCTGCGGCATTCATCGCCATGTATTTCTCATAAATGGGGGCAATGCGATCTTGGTACTTTTTGACCTGCACAGCGTGGTCGCCTTGTGAAGACCACCCCAACTTGCCGTTGAAGGATCCCAGTGTGGGATACAGGAACGCGTACAAAAAGGCGAAGATCACGGTGATGATGAATAAGCCCACCCACCAACGCGGCAGTGGATTGTTCATTTCTTGCAAGTCACCATCCCACACGTGACCGGTCGTGTTGTCACTGTCCGATTTCACTTTGGTCGTGCCACTGACCCACAAAAGGACAGCGCAAGCAGCGATGCTGACCACAACCGCAATGGTCACTGCCATCGCCCAACTGTTACTTACGAAATCACTCATGATGTTCTCTCTGGTGCAGCAGCTCACTGCTCGTCTTGGAAGGGAAGGTTGGCCGCATCTTCAAACTCAGCGCGGTTGCGCTTGGACCATGCCCAAGCGACGATGCCTAAAAAGATCAGCAGACTCACCACGGTGACGGCGCTGCGCATGACATTGATATCCATGATGGCTCCTAAGGTGGTTTCCAGTTACTTGGGGCCGGCCGTGCCCAAGACCTGCAAATAGGCGATCACGGCGTCCAACTCGGTCTTGCCTTTGACCGCCTCTGTGGCGCCTTGGACCTCTTCATCCGTGTAGGGCACACCCAAGGTTTTCATGGCCGCCAAATGTTTGGGGAGGTCTGCACCGTTCACCGGAGCATCCGCAAGCCAGGGATAGGACGGCATATTGGATTCAGGGACCAAGTCACGCGGATTGATCAAGTGAATGCGATGCCACTCATCACTGTAACGGCCGCCGACCCTTGCCAAATCAGGTCCCGTGCGTTTCGAGCCCCATTGGAAGGGGCGGTCATACACAAACTCACCCGCCACCGAGTAATGGCCATAACGCAGGGTTTCCGCTTGCAAGGGGCGAATCATCTGCGAGTGACAGTTATAGCAACCCTCGCGCTGATACACGTCGCGGCCAGCCAGCTGCAAGGCTGTATAGGGCTTCAAGCCCGGCACAGGTTCGGTCGTGCTGTGCTGAAAAAAGAGTGGCACGATCTCCACAAGGCCACCCACGGTCAGCACCAGCGTGGTCAGGAGAATCATGAGGAAGTTGTTGGTTTCAATGCGCTCGTGCGTGAAACCTTGGGGTTTGTCGTCGTGATGACTCATGTTCTCACTCCTTAAGCTTGAGCCACTTCGGCAGATGCGGGCTGCTTGTCAGGCGCGTTGTAGGCGGTCTTGATAACGTTCCACAACATCACCAACATCCCGAACAGGTACAGCACACCACCCAGCAAACGAATGACGTAAAACGGGAACGTGGCTTTCACCGACTCGACAAAGGTGTAAGTCAAAGTGCCATCTGCGTTGACAGAGCGCCACATCAATCCCTGCATCACGCCAGCAATCCACATTGCTGCGATGTACAGCACGATGCCGATCGTGGCGGTCCAGAAATGCAACTCAATGGCTTTGACAGAGTACATCTTGGTCTGGCCAAACAGGCGCGGCACCAGGTAGTACGTTGCCCCCATGGTGATCAGTCCAACCCAGCCCAAGGCACCCGAGTGCACGTGACCAATCGTCCAGTCCGTGTAATGCGACAAAGCGTTGACGGTCTTGATCGACATCATTGGACCTTCAAAGGTCGACATGCCGTAGAACGACAAGGACACAATCAAGAATCGCAGAACAGGGTCATCACGCAGTTTGTGCCAGGCACCGGACAAGGTCATGATGCCGTTGATCATGCCGCCCCATGACGGAGCCAACAAGATCAAAGAGAACACCATGCCCACCGACTGAGCCCAATCAGGCAGCGCGGTGTAGTGCAAGTGGTGTGGGCCGGCCCACATGTACGTGAAGATCAATGCCCAAAAGTGAACGATGGACAGGCGGTAGCTGTACACGGGGCGACCTGCTTGCTTGGGCACGAAGTAGTACATCATTCCCAAGAAGCCGGCTGTCAGGAAGAAGCCCACAGCATTGTGGCCATACCACCACTGCACCATGGCATCTTGCACACCCGCATACGCAGAGTACGACTTCATGAAGGACACCGGCAGCGCTGCACTGTTCACGATATGGAGCAGCGCCACAGCGATGATGAATGCACCGTAGAACCAGTTCGCCACATAAATATGGCGCACTTTGCGCGTGCCTACTGTGCCGAAGAACACAATCGCGTAAGACACCCACACCACTGCAATCAGCAGGTCAATCGGCCACTCGAGCTCGGCGTACTCTTTGCCTTGTGTGTAGCCCAGCGGCAAACTGATGGCTGCCGCCACGATCACCAACTGCCAACCCCAAAAGGTCAACGCGGCGAGCTTGTCTGAGAACAATCGGGTGTGACAGGTGCGTTGCACCACGTAATAGCTGGTTGCAAACAATCCCGATCCACCAAATGCGAAGATCACAGCGTTGGTGTGCAAGGGGCGCAAGCGACCGTAACTCAACCAAGACACGCCATTGATCAACTCTGGCCAGGTCAATTGAGCCGCGATGATGACACCAACCAGCATCCCCACCACGCCCCATATCACGGTCATGATGGCGAACTGTTTGACGACTTTGTCGTTGTAGGCGGGCCCAGGGCCAGCCGTGTGTGACGCAGACATGCAGAGTACTCCTTGAAGATGAACATCTGCAGTGTCTCTGAAGGCCCTCGCCTCGCGCTTGACTTAAATCAAGCGCCACGCGCAAGGGACGTCAAAGCAACAAAAAAATGTGGAAAAAGGCTTCAGCCCAAGGCATCGCACCCTATAGACACGCCAAATGGAGCGCCCAAAGGGGGCCGTAGTCACCACTCACTCATCGTCTAGGATGCGTTCGCCTTCGCGATCGAGATGATCGAATTGCCCGCTGTGCAGTGCCCACCAGAAAACCACCATGATGATCAATACCAAGACCACAGAC
>JALQVJ010000127.1 GCA_023260355.1 Burkholderiaceae bacterium
TGTTTCTGACCGCCATGTTCCAGGCGCGCAAGCAAGGCATCCAAGCCTTCGGCCGGATCGAGCCCTTCATGGTCCTGACCAAAGAGGATCGGACCAACTTGATCATGATCTTCGGGCCCATCGTGCTGATTTTGGTGACCCTGTTGACGCCCAAAGAAATGATCGGTTGCGGCTGGTTAGGGGCCGCGATGGGGGCCAAGCAAACCATAGTTGAGGGCGCTTGTCACGCCAGCAACTTGCCGTGGTTCTTGGAGCTGGTTCAAAACAGCGCAGGGGACGCGGGGTCTGCTGGCTGGTGGGCTTGCGTCTTGTTGGTGATCTTGTTCTTTTTGGACAAAAACATCCGCTCGCAGCCCATGAAGCTGGTGGCTGCGCTGGCCGATGCGGGCGTCATGATCAGCACGCTGTATCTGATGTTCTTGGCGGTGTCCATCATCGACTTTTCGTTCAACTTCACCGGGCTGACCGGCTACGTCGCGCTGGACATCGTGGAGTGGCTCAAGAGCTTCAATGCCGAGTTGGCGTCTGGCGGTCTCTACCTTTTCTTGGCTCTGTTGGTGACCATGTTCTTGGCGATTTTGTTGGGAATGGGTATGCCCACCGTGCCGGCGTACTTGAACGTGGCCTTGCTCATGGGGCCGCTGCTGGTTGGTCTGGGTATTGCCCAGTTCACCGCCCACATGTTTGTGTTCTATTTCGCAGTGGCCTCGGCCATCACGCCGCCCGTTGCGGTGGCGGCCTTTGCGGCATCGAGCATCACCAAAACCGATCCAATGGCCACAGGTTTTGCGGCCGTGCGCGCGGGTATCGTGATGTTTGTGATCCCGTTCGTGTTCGCCTACTACCCTGAGTTGTTGGTGATCGAGGCGGCGCAGTTGGACCCGCTGGCGCCCGCTACCGCCAAGTCTTATTTGGCGGGGTATGACGGCCAGATCCATTGGGGCTCGCTGCTGTTCTTGTGTGCGCGCATCACGTTTGCCCTGTATCTGCTGGCGAGCATGCTGGCTTGGTTTGATCGCACCCGTATCGGCGCTGTTGAGTGGGCGTTGCGCTTGTTGGCCGCTGTGCTCTTGGTCTTCAAAGATCCGATGATCTATAGCGCTGGCGCGGCGTTGGCGGTGGGCGTGTTGTTGTGGCATGCCGCCAAGGCTCGCAAGCAGCCGCCTGTGCCGCCTGCCGCAACGCCCGCCTCGGTGTAGATCTGCTGATGCCGGAAATCGCAGCTTGGGTAGCGCCCGATGTTTGGGCCTACCCCGTCGGGGTGGCGCTGCTGGCCTATGTCGTGCTCGGCGCCGTGGGTTTTGGGTCTGCGCTGATTCTGGTGCCGCTGTTGGCGTGGCGATACCCGCTGCCGCTGGTGGTGTCCGTGGCGCTCATGCTCGACATCATCAGCTCGGCGTTTCACGCCTACTTGAATCGGCACGAAGTCTTGTGGCGACACATCCCAAAGATCTTGCCGGCCTCCGTTGCTGGTGCGGCGCTGGGCATCTTGGTGCTGTGGTGGACGCGCGCCAACGCGTTGTTGGTGGTTTTGGGCCTCTACATCACATGGGTCGCGTGGCGACAGGCGACTGGCCGCAAGGAGTCGATGCAGTTCATTGGTCGCAGCACGGCGATGTCTGGCATCTTGGTGGGCATGGTGCAAGTGCTGTTCGGTACTGCAGGCCCATTGGTGCTGCTCTGGTTGGGACAGCGCGGCGCGAGCCCGCGCGAGTTGCGTGCCACAGTGCCCGCGGCCATGGTGGTGTTCGCGTTGATCGCCTTGAGCATGATGCTCGTGTCCGCGCAAGTTCAAACGGCACAGTTGTTCACATTCTTTGGGCACCTGTTGCCGATTTCACTGTTCGGCGTGTGGGCCGGGCACCGCTTGTCTCACCACGTGCCCGCAGGGGTGATGAAGCGCAGCATCGAGGCCTTGCTCCTGGTGAGCGGGGTGTCTCTGACCCTCAAGGGCTTGTTCAGCACAGGACTGCTCTGAGCAGCGTGGACTGTTCCCTCAAACCAGATCTGGCAGCGCCAGCAACTCGTACCCCGAGCTGATCAGCGCTTTGCGCAAGGCCTGTGCGGTCTCGACCGCGTGGGGATCGTCACCGTGCACGCACACACTGTGTATCGGTGAGGGCAGGACTTCACCGGAATGCGTGACGATACCGCCCGAATCCAGCATGCCCATGACGTGATCGACGCAGGCCTGAGCGCCGGTCACCATGGCGTGCGGCAGTCGCCGTGAAACCAACTGGCCATCGTCCTCGTAGCGGCGGTCCGCGTAGATCTCTAGTGCCGTGCGCAAGCCAAACGTCTGCCCGGCCACCGCGAGCGCAGAGCAGGCGGGTGCGAGCAAGATCAAATCAGGGGAACAGATCGCGACAGCCTCCGCGATGGTGTGCGCCATATCGAGGTCGGCACACGCCATGTTGCTCAGGGCACCATGCGGTTTGACGTGCGTGAGTTCGCCACCGGCCACCCTTGCCATGGTTTGCATCGCACCGACTTGGTAAACGACCAAGGCCATCAAAGCCGCAGGCTCCAGGTGCATGGGCTGACGCCCAAAACCCTCTGCGTCGTCAAAGGACGGGTGGGCCCCAAGGCTGACATGGTGGGACAACGCCAGCGCCAACGACTCGGCAATATGCACCGGATCACTCGCATGAAACCCACATGCGATATTGGCGCTGTTGACCACCCGCAGCATGGCGGCGTCGTCGCCCATCAAAGCGCCGTTGACCCACTCGCCGAGGTCGGCGTTCAAATTGATGGGAATCAGTGCGTGTGTCATAGGGCCTCCAAACAAGAGCGGGTCAGATGTCTCTGGCGTCGATGGCGCCGCTGATGAGA
>JALQVJ010000141.1 GCA_023260355.1 Burkholderiaceae bacterium
AACGCCGCCACATGGGGCTTGCTCATCACCGGGCGGGTGACGCGCCCGGTGGCCCGCGGTTCATTGGGGGGCACGTTGCACCGCTGGCTGCAAACCGGCAGCGCGCCAGTGATTCGCCAAGCCGTTGCAATGGCGATGCGCATCATGGGGCAGCAGTTTGTCGCCGGTGTCAGCATCCAAGCGGCTACGCAGCACGCCAAAGCGCAAGAACAGCGAGGCTACCGCTACAGCTACGACATGTTGGGTGAAGCTGCCATGACGGATCAGGATGCGCAGCGATATCTCGACGCCTACGCGCAGGCCATCGATCACATCGGACGAACAGCGGTGGGCAACAACGCCATCGAGCGCGCCGGCATATCCATCAAACTCTCAGCCCTCCACCCACGCTACCAGCGCGCCCAACGCCAACGCGTCATCGCTGAGCTTTATCCGCGCCTGTTCGGCTTGGTGCGCCGCGCCAAAGCATATGGGATCGGCATCAACATTGACGCCGAAGAAAGCGAGCGTTTGGAAATCTCGTTGGATTTGCTCGAGCGCCTGTGCTTCGAGCCAGAACTCGCCGGCTATGACGGCATTGGCTTTGTGATCCAGGCCTACCAAAAGCGCTGCCCAGCTGTGGTGGACTGGTTGGTTGATTTGGCGCAGCGCAGCCAACACCGGCTGATGGTGCGTTTGGTCAAAGGCGCCTACTGGGACAGTGAAATCAAGCGGGCACAAGTTGAAGGCCTCACAGACTATCCCGTGTACACGCAGAAGGCACACACCGACCTGTCTTATTTGGTCTGTGCAGAAAAGTTGTTGCGCGCACCCGCACAGATTTACCCGCAATTCGCCACCCACAACGCCCACACAGTGGCGGCCATTTTTGAGATGGCTGGCCCTGCAAGCTACGAAGAGGGCCAATACGAGTTTCAGTGTCTGCATGGCATGGGTGAGGCCCTGTATGACCAAGTGGTTGGCACCGGCGGGCCGTTGGCGCAACGCCGACCCTGTCGCATCTATGCACCCGTGGGGTCGCACGAAACACTCTTGGCATACTTGGTGCGGCGCCTGCTTGAGAACGGTGCCAACACGTCGTTCATCAACCAAGTGGCGGACAAACATTTGCGAATCGACGATCTGATTCGCGATCCCATTGCCTCCATTCAAGCGGCGCGCGCGTGCCACCCTCAGCTGCGAGATGTGAACCCACACATCGCGATGCCGAGTGACATTTATGGCACCCATCGCCGAAACTCAGCAGGTGTTGATCTCGACGACGAGTTGGCATTGCATGCCATCGGCGTCGCGCTGCAGCAGGCCAGCGCCTGGCCAATGG
>JALQVJ010000239.1 GCA_023260355.1 Burkholderiaceae bacterium
ATTTAATTGCTCTAGTGATCGGTGGCAACCGCCAGGCTGGAGGTAAAGGCCTGGCAGGCCTCGAAAGTTGGCAACAGGCCCATGTCCGCGGCCTCAGTGAGCAAGGGAGCCGCCGCGTCTTTCGGCGACAGCAGGTTGGGGCTGGAGGGCACGCGTTGCGATAGCGTGGCGTCGTCGACTTCGAGTTGCAGCACACCAGTCTCCGCGTTCAGCTCGATCATGTCGCCGTCTTGGATGCGCGCGATCATGCCGCCATCAAGCGCCTCGGGACTGAGGTGGATGGCGGCAGGTACCTTGCCCGAAGCACCGGACATGCGGCCGTCGGTGACGAGCGCGACCTTGAAGCCTTGGTCTTGTAAAACGCCCAAGGCGGGCGTGAGCTTGTGCAACTCCGGCATGCCGTTGGCCTGCGGGCCTTGGAAGCGCACGACTGCGACGAAGTCTTTGTTCAAATGACCCGCAGCGAACAAGTCGTTCAGGGCCTTTTGCGACTCGACCACGACGGCCGGCGCGCGCACGATGCGGTGTTCGGGCTTGACTGCAGAGACCTTGATCACTGAGCGGCCCAGGTTGCCACGCAGCAGCTTGAGACCGCCGTCGGCGCTGAAGGGCTCTGCCACGCCGCGCAACACACCGGTGTCGCCAGACGCCGTGGGCACTGGACGCCATGACAGGGCGCCGCCCTCGGGCAGCCAAGGCTCCTGGGTGTAGGCGTCCAAGCCGCGCCCCATGATCGTGTGGACGTCGTCATGCAAATACCCGGCTGCACGCAGCTCGCGCATCAAAAATCCCATGCCGCCGGCGGCTTGGAAATGGTTCACATCGGCGCTGCCGTTGGGGTAGACCCTTGCCAACAGCGGTACGACATCTGACAAGTCAGAAAAGTCATCCCAATTGATCAAGATGCCAGCGGCACGCGCCATGGCAATCAAGTGAATGGTGTGGTTGGTTGAGCCGCCTGTTGCCAACAAACCAACCAGCGCATTGACGATGGAGCGCTCGGTCACCACATCGGCTAGGCGAATGCCTTGGGTCTTCATCTGCAAGACTTGCGCGACCGCTGCTTCGGTCAGTGCACGCCGCAAGCCTGTGCCGGGGTTGATGAAGCTGGAGCCGGGGATGTGCAAACCCATGATTTCCATGAGCATCTGGTTGGAATTGGCGGTGCCGTAAAACGTGCAGGTGCCCGCGCTGTGGTACGCCCCCTCCTCGGCCGCCAGCAGCGCGGTGCGGTCGACTTTGCCTTGCGCGTACAACTGACGCACCTTGGCCTTTTCATCATTGGGCAAGCCGGACGGCATGGGGCCTGCAGGGACAAACACCGTTGGCAAGTGGCCAAACTGCAAAGCGCCTATCAATAGGCCCGGCACAATTTTGTCGCACACGCCCAAACACAAAACCCCGTCGAATACGCCGTGCGACAAGCCAACCGCCGTGGCCATGGCAATCACATCCCGGGAAAACAACGACAACTCCATGCTGTCGTTGCCCTGTGTGACGCCGTCGCACATGGCTGGCACGCCGCTGGCGACTTGGGCGCTGGCGCCATGTTGGCGCGCCGCAGCGCGCAATACCTCGGGGGCATGCTCGTAGGGTTGGTGCGCAGACAAGACATCGTTGTATGCGCTGATGATGCCGATGTTGGGGGTCTTTTCGGTGCGCAATTGAATCTTGTCGACTTCAGGCATGGCCGCCCATGCGTGGGCCAAGTTGGCGCAACCCATGCCGCCGCGCTGTGCGCCCGGCTTGCCGGCCGCTTCACAGGTGGCGAGGTAGGCGGCGCGCGTGTCCGCGCTGCGATCGATGATGCGTTGTGTAACGGCGAATACGGTCGGGTTCATGCGTGCATCCAAACGTGGGTGGATGGGTGCTGCGCGTGCAGCACGTGAGAGATGGGCAAGGCGTCTTGCACGCCTTGCAATGCTTGCTGATACACCGCTTGTTTGGCGGCGCCACCGAGGGACACCATGATGTGCTCGGCGGCCAAAATTTCAGCCAACGTGGCGCTGATGCGCAGGTGTGGTGCAACTGGGGGCTCCACGCCAATCAAGCGGTCGCTGTTGCCCAAATCAAGCCCGTTGGCCAGAGCTTTGGCGTTGGGAAACAGTGACGCGGTGTGGCCATCATCGCCCATCCCCAGCACCATGACATCGATGCGCGGCACGGCCGTCCACTGAAGGCGGGCGCGGTCGGTGAGGGCGTCCAAAGTCGGCACAGCAGGGCCCGCTTCGTCGACCAGAGGAACAAAGGTGGCTGCGCTGGCCAAGCCTTGCAAAAGGTGTGTGCGCACCAACAAGGCATTGCTGTCGCCGTGGTCACGGGGCACGCAACGGTCGTCAACCAAAGTGATGCGAACTTGGTGCCAGTCGATGTCTTGCTCGCGCAGGCACTCGAAAAACGCAATCGGCGACTTGCCACCAGAGACGGCGAGCGCTGCAGAGCCGTGCGCTTGGATGGCGTCGTGCAGGCGCGCGGCCACAGCCATGGCGAGCTGCCCAGCCAAAGCTTGGGCGTTGAGCAACTGGTGTTCGTGAAGGTTGGGCATCAGGCTTCCTCGAACCACGTGAGCTCCTCGCGCGCCATCAGCGCACTGGAAGCGGCAGGCCCCCAAGTGCCCGCGTTGTAGGGGCGGGGTGCGTCGCCCAGTTGCTCCCAACCCGCGAGAATCGGCTCCACCCAAACCCATGCGGCTTCGAGTTCATCGCGGCGCATGAAGTGCGTCAACCGACCCTTGACCACGTCCATCAACAAGCGTTCATAGGCCTCGGCACGCCGCCCTTTCAGTGCCGAGCCCAGGTCTAGGTTGAGATTCACAGGGCGCGTCACCATGCCAGAGCCGGGCTCTTTGACCATCATCTGCATCTGGATGTGTTCTTCAGGCTGGAGCGCGATGACCAAGCGGTTGGTGCGCCCACTGGCTTGTTCGCCAAAAATGGAGAAGGGCTGGTCAGCAAAGTCGATGATGATTTCGCTGCGGCGCTTTTGCATGCGTTTGCCAGTGCGCAAATAGAACGGGACATTGGCCCAGCGCGCATTGTTCACATAGGCCTTGAGAGCGACAAATGTCTCGGTGCGGCTGCCTTCGGGGACGTTGTCTTCGTTGAGGTAGCCGGGGACGGATTGGCCATCAGACACGCCAGCCGCGTACTGGCCGCGCACGGTGTTTTGTTTGATGTCGGGCAAGGTCATGGGCCGCAGTGAGCGCAGCACCTTGAGCTTTTCGTCACGCACATCGTCGGGGTTCAACGAGATGGGTTGTTCCATCGCGACGATACACAGCAACTGCAACAAGTGGTTTTGCACCATATCGCGCATGGCGCCCGTTTGATCGTAGAAGCCGGCGCGGCTGCCCACGCCCACCGTCTCGGCGACGGTGATCTGCACACTGCGAATGAAGGGTGCGCGCCACAGCGGCTCAAAGATCGCGTTGCCAAAGCGCAGCACCATGAGGTTTTGAACGGTCTCCTTGCCGAGGTAGTGATCGATGCGGTAAACCTGTTGCTCTTTGAAGTGCTGACCCACCGCATCGTTGATGGCGCGGCTCGATGCGAGGTCATGGCCTAGCGGCTTTTCCAGCACCACGCGGTCTTCACTTTGAACCAAGCCGTTGGCATTCA
>JALQVJ010000323.1 GCA_023260355.1 Burkholderiaceae bacterium
CTTAGACCTGTTGCAAGATTGCTGTCTAACGAAATAAATCTTTCCCAACTTCTTAGTGATAAAACAAATGTTGCTTGGTGCGGCGCGATATTTGGCCAAGCACCGAGATTTCGCAGGCACGGTTTATTTGATTTTTCAGCCAGCCGAAGAAGGCGGCGGTGGCGCCCGCGAGATGATCAAAGACGGGTTGTTTGAGCGTTTTGACATGGATGCTGTGTTTGCCATTCACAACTGGCCGGGCATGCCAACGGGCACTCTGGGGGTCAGCCCCGGTCCAGTCATGGCTTCAAGCAATGAATTTGAAATCACGATTCGGGGCAAGGGCGCACATGCCGCCATGCCTCACCTCGGCTTGGACCCTGTGCCTGTCGCCTGTCAGTTGGTGCAGGCCTTCCAAACGATTGTTTCTCGCAACGTCAACCCCAACGACTCCGCAGTCATCTCTGTCACGCAGATCAACGCTGGCGAAACCACCAATGTCATTCCCAACACCTGCAAACTGGCGGGTACTGTGAGAACCTTCACCACAGACGTCTTGGACGATGTCGAGCAGCGCATGCGCCAACTCAGCGAACAAATTGCCGCTGCTTTTGACATGCAAGCGGACTTTGAATTTGTGCGCAACTATCCCCCCACGATCAACGATGCAAGTGCCAGCGCTTTTGTGAAACGGGCGGCTTTGCGCTTGCTGAAGCAAGACGAAGTGGTCACGCAGGTTCCCAGCATGGGCGCGGAAGACTTCAGTTACATGCTGCAGGTCAAGCCGGGCGCCTACATATTTTTGGGCAATGGCGAAGGCGATCACCGAGCCATGGGGCACGGTGCTGGACCATGCACGCTGCACAACCCAAGTTATGACTTCAACGATGCGTTGCTGCCCATCGGCGCTGCCGTTTGGGTCACCCTCGCCCGGGAATGGCTGAATCACGCCACGCAATAGCGCGAAGCGGGTGGCTACCGCCGGTCAAACGTTTGCGCAAAATCGTTTGTAGGCGATGTACAAAAGGCCATCGAAAATCAGGTGATCAACCAACTCGACGGGAATGGTCATGGAGGGAAGCATCTTCCAACCAGCGCCACCTGTCATGATGCACCGGGGTGTCACGCCGCTGTGCGCCTGCAGTTGGGCGTGCATGTGTGCAACAGCACCCGCAATCGCGAAGGTGCCGCCGCTCGTGAGCGCGTCACTGGTATTGGTTGGGAAAGGGACAACGTGACCTGTTGGCACATGCAGGCCTGCTGTGCCTGACTCCAACGCGCGGAGCATGATGCCGTGGCCGGGCAGAATCAGTCCGCCCAAAAATTTGCCTACGCCATCCATCGCATCCACGGTGACTGCCGTGCCGACCATCACCACGACACAGGGTTCAAGCGCACCCTCGCTGAGCATCCGCTGGTGTGCGCCAATCATGGCCACCCACCGGTCAACGCCCAGTCGAGCTGGATGGTCATACCCGTTAAGCACCCCGGCTTCTTGGTCCTTGGAGACGACCCATTGCGGTTGCACATCCCAAATTTCGAGCTGCTCTTCGACCCGGCGCTTGACCCCATCGCCTGCAACCACCGAGCCCAAGACCCAGCGTGGTGCGGGCAATTCAGCCCAATCCCCTTCACTCAGGGATTCAATGTTTTCTAAAAATTGTGCACCCTCGGCCAACAACGTCGCCCCGACCGCAGGGGAGTCGTATAACGCCCATTTGAGGCGGGTGTTGCCGATGTCTAAAGCGAGAAAACTCATGCTGCGATTATCTCAAGGGCGTGATGCGCGCGCGCCACAGCGACTGACCCCACCCCAGCAGCCCCAAAGCACGCAGGCGCCAACCGCCATCTCAAGCCCACCTCAAAGCCATTGGCGTGCTGCAACCCGCTGTATTGCGACCTGTCGAGGCGACAAGCCTCAATTCTGGCGCCAGGGCAGTCCGTGGCGGCGCCAGCCGCCCTTGCGGCCCCGATGTGCATTGCCGTCCGGGTCTCCCTCAAAGCCCTCGAGGATGTTGTAGGCCTCAAGGCCCAACTCAGTTGCACGCTTGGCAGCGGCAATCGAACGCACACCACTGCGGCAGAGGAACATGACTTTGTGCCCTGCAGGCACTGCGGCTTTGACTTGCTCGTCAAAATCAGGATTCATCGCCATGCCCGGCCATTGCTTCCAAGCCACAGCCTTGGCCTCGGGCACGAACCCGACCCATTCGCGTTCTGCGTCGGTCCGCACATCCACCAATACCGCCGTGCCCTCCTGCAACCAACGCCATGCCAAGTGCGGCGCGATATCGCCGGCGTACCCTGCCGCACTCTGCGGCACTTGCTCGCCTTGGTGCTGGCCTGCGTCATGCCGCAATCCAGAGGTCAGGTTGGCGGGCACGGCTTCATCGATGCGCTTGGGCTTGGGCAGGTTCAAGTTGTTCATGATCGCCACAAACTCGGCTCGCGTTTTTCCGGCGATGCGCTGGTTTTCATGCTTCTCCCATCCAATCGTTGAATGGGTGCGCCCTTGGTAATCGTGGCCCGGCCACACCAAGGTTTCGTCAGGCAACGCCAGCAGAATCTTGGTGAGACTTTCGTACATGTCTTCTGGACTGCCGGACTGGAAATCAGTGCGCCCGCAGCCATTGATCAAAAGCGTGTCGCCCGTGAACACGTGTTGGCGCCACACAAAACACATGCTGCCAGCGGTGTGTCCTGGCGTATGCAAGCAAGCCAACGACTCAGACCCAAACGTCAAAATCTCCCCATGCTCTAGTTGCAAGGCGGCCGTCGTGATGCCACAGCCCGCCGGGGCAGCCAGCTTGGCGCCTGTGTGTTCCGCCAATTGGGCAGCGCTGGTGATGTGATCAGCATGGGCGTGGGTTTCGAGGGCATAGACCAGCCTCAAACCATGTTCTTGCAACACCGCCAGATCCCGCGAGATCAACTCATCCACCGGATCGATGATGATCGCCTCTCTGGATGGCGTGTCATAAATGATGTAGGTGTACGTACTCGAGTTGGGGTCAAACAATTGGATCGGGGTCATGGTCTGCTCTCAATCGGTTGGGCTGTGAATCAAAAGAGTGTCAAGAAAAGCGGGTCAACAAATCGGCGACATCATCGGCAGGAACATCCCCTTGTGCGATGACGCAACCGACCAGACTGTAGAACGATTTGTCCAAGGCCTTGCGGGCCGCAGCCAATTGTTGTGCGACTTTTTCGCATTCAGCGTCTTCTTCGATCAAACGTTGAATGCCACGCAATTGGCCTTCGATGCGCTTCAGGCGCATCACCAGCGATTTCTTTCGCTCTTGGTCAGTCAGCTGAGTCATGGGACAGGCCTTTCCAGTGTTTGAAACGCATCATAGATACCCCCTTGAGTATAAGGCGGTCTGCGGTTTTTGCAACGGCGCCCCGCTGTCTGTGAACGGCGGCGCCCGAAGGCACATGGGCGTTTACCAGGTGAATTCGGCACTAGCGCGGATCGGCTGTCAACGGCCGCCGGAGACGTCAATCAAATGCCCGGTGGTGTACGAGGACGCGTCCGACACCAGCCACATGATCGCGCGCGCCACCTCTTCAGGATCTCCCCCGCGTTTCATGGGCACCATGCCTTGCAAACGCTCCACCCGATGGGCGTCGCCGCCGCTGGCATGAATTTCGGTGTGAATCAAGCCTGGGCGTACCCCGTTCACCCGCACCCCGTCGGCGGCCAACTCCTTGGCCAAACCCACAGTGATGGTGTCAACTCCGCCCTTGCTGGCTGCGTAATCCACATACTCTTGGAGCGCGTCCTGCTTGTGAGAGCTCAATGTCGCGTACTCAACACGGGAGCCATTGAGAATACATCCCAACAGGTTTTGGGCCAACACGATAAAGCTGGACAGACTCTTGAGGCGCTGACGAAACT
>JALQVJ010000401.1 GCA_023260355.1 Burkholderiaceae bacterium
CAGATCGTCAATCAAGCGCACGGCGTGTAAACGCTGGGTTTTGCCTGTATTGGCGTTGTACCAAGTGCGCAAAGCCTCCGGATCCAAGGGCGAAGATCCCGCGACCACGAAAGCAACGGGCGTTTCACCCCATTCGTTAGAAGGCACTCCCACGACGGCCACGTCGGCCACTCCGGGGTAGCGGCGCACCTGAGCCTCGATGTCGCTGGGGTAGATGTTGAAGCCGCCACTGATGATCATGTCCTTGCGCCGATCCATCAGCGTGAGGAAGCCCTCGGCGTCGAACTGGCCGATATCACCCGTGCGGATGAAGCGTTTGCCTTGCTCGTCGAACCACTCTGCTTCTTTGGTCTTTTCGGGCTGGCGGTGATAGCCCAACATCATGCCGGCGGAATGGCCCACGACTTCGCCAATCGCTTCCATGGGCAAAGCCGTGCCATCTTCAGCAATCATGCGAACTTCGCAACCCGGAGCGACTTGCCCGACCGTGTGCAATTTATCGGGGTGCTCATGTGCGTTCAAAATGAACGAGGCCCCGCCTTCCGTCATGCCATAGAACTCAATCAGTCCGCCGGGCCAGCGCTCAAGGGTCTCTCGCTTGAGTTCAGCGCGAAACGGTGCACTCGTGCAGAACTTGGACTTGAATGAGCGCAAGTCATAGTCACCGAACTCTGGGTCGGCCAAAAGCCTTTGGTACTGCACAGGCACCAGCATGGTGTGTGTGACTCGGCGATCTTGAGCCCATTGCAGGTAGGCCTTGGTGTTGAACTTGGGCATGAGCAAAACGGTGCCACCGGACGCCAATGTTGGGAAGAAGACCACCAGCGTCGTGTTGGAGTACAGGGGCGTGGCCAGCAAGGTCACGGTGCTTGGCGAATAGCCGTAACGTGCGCCCCGACGCACATGTGCCCAACGCATGCCGTGTGACTGCACGATACCTTTGGGCGTACCCGTGGTACCCGAAGAGTAGATGATGTTGAAGGCGCTGTCCGGGTTGACGACTGCATCCAAGGGCCGAGATCCCTCAGGCGCGAGCCAGTCGCGCGATGGCATCGCACCTTGGATCGGCACAAATCCCAAATTGATCGCAGGGACAGAACATGATGCAAACGCCGGGGCGGTTGATGCATCGACAAACAGCCAACGTGCCTGAGCGTCGGTCACCATCGAACACAATGTCGCCGGCGTGGACGAGGGCGCAAGTGGTGCAACGACCACGCCAGCGCGCAACGCGCCCAAATACGTTGCCGCATAAAAGACGGACACCTCGGCGCAGATGGCGATGGCATCGCCCACATTGACACGTTCTCTTTGGAGTGCTGAAGCGACCCGGTCCATCCACGCATCCAGCTGGGCGTAGCTCAGTGAATTGGCACCGTCATCTAGGGCAGGGTGGTCGGGCTGTGTCTGTGCGTACAAACGGATGCGCTCTGCGATCGGTGTGAATGGCGTCTCGAACGTGATCGGGCTGGGCTGTGTGCGCATGGATGTCATGTGAAGCTGATTGAATGGCTCATGCTGTCACGCGATGCTTGGCCGCGCTGTCACGGGCAAGACGGTTGGGGATGCGGTAAGCTTTCTTTATGAGCAAAGCATTTGTTTCTGAATCCAATTCACCAGACGAAGAAACCGAAGGCGCAGAGACGCCAGGGGCTCACTCTGGCAAGAACTATTTGTCTCCCGATGGCTATGCGCGCTTGCGCAACGAGTTGCTTGAGTTGATGGATGTCGAACGCCCCAAAGTCGTCGAGGCTGTTTCATGGGCTGCCAAAAATGGCGACCGCTCTGAGAATGGCGACTACCTGTACGGCAAAAAGCGACTGCGTGAAATCGATCGGCGCATC